>NZ_JAGYGS010000099.1:0-6143 GCF_018991185.1 Lactiplantibacillus sp. 7.2.4 | reverse complement strand
GCGAGAAGTGTTTACTTAGGCTATCCAAGTGGCCTCGATTAACTACTTTCTCCTGCATATTTTTATAGCCAGCTTTGGACTTACGATAGTTCTTAACTTGTTGATTAAATGCTTTTCGATTTTTTCTTTGGCTGTTAATGCCTTCGTGTTGGGTAGGTGTCTCTTGAATCCCTTGATCGACAAACGATTTTTCACTAATCCGATCCGGAATATTTTTTTGTGCTAAGAACTGATTAACACTCAACGCCCAATTTTTTCGCCACTCATTAATTTTTTCCTTTTTATCCCAATCAACCAACCAAATTTTTCTTTGTTTTGGAAACCCGCTTTTGGTTAAAAGTTGCTTGCCATTTTCATCTTTAATGTACTGCGTCTTTGCTTTTAATCCCCAACTACCATCGGGGTTAAATGGGCGATTGGTTAACATCACATGTGCATGCGGATTGTCTGGGTGATCGCGATGAATTGCTACGTCAGCTACCATACCTTGATCGGCAAAATTTTCTTGCACATATTTTGTCAGTAATTCTTTCTGTTCGGATTCACTGAATTCTACCGGTAAAGCTACGTTAAATTCTTTTGCATACCGTGAGTTTGATTTACGATCTTTCTTTTCAACTTCATTCCATAATTGTTCTCGATTACTGGCCCATTCTGGTGCGTTTTTTGGGGTTAAAATAAAGCTTTCTGGCATAACCGAGCGGGCATAAAAATAGTGGCGGCCTTCTTGATTATCAAATAATTTTTCACCACTTCGATAAGCGGCACTGGCAATGGCACTGCGTCCTTTACCAGCACTAATATTACTAAAACTCATATGAAATATTGCCATGTTAGTCACCTCTTTACTTTGATTCTATGGGTTTTCTTCTGTTGTCGACATCGGCGACTTCTAATAACAGTATTTTTGGGTTAGTACAACATAGAATTCATTCTATGTGTAAGTGCGCATTGACCTCGTTTCACTCGGTCTTCTGATTCTCTTAACTTTAACTTAGTGTATGCCTTCCGCTTCGCTATTTCAACTTTTATCCTTTGACTTAACATTCTCTGTATGATATAGTTTCGGTGATTATTTCTAATATGATTGGAGAGATCGTTATGTCTCAAAGCAACTTAGAAAAACAAGAAGCTAAATTAAAAGCCCTTAATCAAAAAATTAAGGACGAAAAAAATAAGATTGAACAACGGCTCGGTAAACAAATCATCAGTCAAGCAAATTTAGATTATGCTAATTTGTCTAACGATCAGATTAAGCTTTTAGGCAAGCAATTTTCTGAATTTTTAAAGGTAAAGTCCGTAGATCATTAGCCATACGAGATGGGGAAATTCCATGTCTAATCAATATGAAAAACTAGTCGAGCAGCAAGCGCGTTTAAAACAAAAAATTGAGCGGGAAGATTTTAAATTACGGCAATCTAAATACTATGAAAATCGGCAAGCCCGCAAAGCCCGTTCTCGCCGATTAATTGAAAAAGGGGCTTTATTAGAAAAGTACTTTCAAGCTAATAACCTCTCGGTCGAACAAACCGAAGAACTTTTAAAAAAATTTGCCAATTACGTTAATGCCCATAAACCGGATAAATTAAAAAACGATCAACCTAATAACTAGGCCGATCGTTTTTATTTTCTGGATCATTTTTAGGCTTTACTTCTGGGTTTTGATCTGCAAAATTTTGTAACTGCTTTTGCACCTTTTCTGGATAAGTAATATTTTGGTTTATCCAAGGAAAATGCCTCAAATCGTTCTTAAAACTTGTCCCTTCTCTCTTGCATAAACAGAGGTAAACTTTTCGCTATTATCATAGATCATGACCTTATCAGATTTAAAGGCCACTAATGGCAAATTATGTTTGGATTGCTGATAACGTTTCTTGATCGTTGCTACTGGAACACCGTGGCCACCTTTTTGTACCCGTTCGTTGACCCTTTGGATAGCTAAATTTTCATCTCGCAAAGCAACATATAATAAAGTCACTTCAAAGCCATTTTTGTGAGCTTTGTCAATCAAATTAAGTTGAGCTTTGCCTCTACCTGCCAGTGTTGTTTCTACGTGAATACTTTGCTGGTGATCTAAAGCATAGTGTAGTTGTTTGATTTCTTCTTTAATGGCTTTTAAGTTGTCACTATCTTTATGCCAACCGCCACCCATTTGTCTTAAAAGTTCATCAGCGTTAATCCGTTTTGTTTTGTCAAACAAGATGGAAAATGTATCGTATAGCGTACTTTTTCCTGCTCCGTTAATACCAGCAACAATTATATATTGGGGTTTATCTATCAACGGGCAAAGTCCTTTCGCTTAATAACCTCATCTTGCCTTTTATCTAAAAAGTAGGTATATAAAGCGTCATATACTTTGCGCTTTTCTGGATCTGGCTCATGTAATGACTTATCAAGTAAATCTTTTAAATCAGTTTCTTTGGCAATTTCAAAAAAGTCATTAATTGTGATTGTATCTTTCATGTTCATCACACTCCCCAGTTATTAATTTATTTAATCTGATAAGCCATTAGTCCTCATCTGGATCATTGAGCCAATCAGCGACTTCTTTAGCGTCTTTGAACTCTGTTACTGGTGTCTCTTTGGTAGCCTTTAAAAGGCTTAAATTAGCTCTTTCGGCTTCGCTCAGGGCTGGTTTAAACGGTAATGCTGCGTCAGCTACGATCCGCTTATAAAACATATTGATCGCGGTAGTTGGGTTTAGACCTAACTGGCTTAAAACGGCTTCGGTATTATCTGCCAATTCTTTGTCAATCTGGACTTGTACGCGTTTCTTTTCCTTAACTGCCATGATTTTCTCGCCCCCCTTTTATTACTACTCACATTATACTAATCTTTGAGTATCATCTCAATTAGCCTGCTTCTTTAAAAGTTGTGAATTTAAGTTTGCTGTCCTTTCCGCAATGGCACTTATACAACGTTCCTAAAGTGCCCGTAAGCGCATTTTAAAACTCGTTTAATATAATTATGCTCTATCTGTTTAAAACAGCTTAAATGGCCTTATATAGCTTTTTAGTTTTAAGCACGCTCATCGTTAGGGTGTTTGGCCGCATATTCTCTAGCCGCTTGTTTATTCCACCAAGCGCCAATTCAGCCACTCAAGGTGTCTATTTTTGCTTCTAAGCGATTTTAAAGCGATTTTAATATAATTATGCATGTAACACTTAAAACGGCTTAAATGAGCTTATATGCCGTTTGATTTTAAAATCATTCATTGTCAGCGTTCTGCTCCTCGGGGTGTTTAGCAACATATTCTCTTGCCGCTTGTTTATTCCACCAAACGCCAAATAGGTTTTGCATGGTGCCGTATAAGTAGTTTTCCACGTTCTTGATGTGCTTCTCATTGCTTCTTAGGGCGTTAAAGTAGCGTCTCAAGGCTTTAGTCATCAAAGGTTTTAGTTCTTCATCATCAAGTGGGATTATGACACCAATATCTTTGTGATCTTTCTCAACTCGGTACTTAGCATTTAAGATAATGCCAATGAAGCGCCGCATTTGTTGCGGAGTGCGGCACCAGAAACTTAGTAATTGCACGGCTTCGGGTTCTAAGAAAACCGGTAAGCCACTGTCTTCATCAGTTAAGAAGTCATTAGCATGGTTCACCAAATCCTGGTTTTGCTTTTGAATTTCTGCTGGTGAAAAATGGGCTGTGGAAAAGTCCAACTTTTGAGTATCTATATTGTATCTATTAGTATCTAAATTATTAGTATAGTCTAGATCTTGTCTCTTTTTGAGAAGTCCGCTTGTATCAAGGGATTCAGACGTATCAGAAACGGTATCATGCGGGTTTCTCTTTTTGAGAAGTCCGCTTGTACCAAGGGGTTCAACGGTATCATGCGGGTTTCTCTTTTTGAGAAGTCCGCTTGTACCAAGGGGTTCAGGCGATTTTAATGGCTCTCGCTTAATATAAACGTCTTTTGCTGTTACTTCCAAATCTGCCAAATATAATCTATTTGGTTCGTTTTTGCCTGATCTTGGATTAAACCCCATATGTTTTTGATACAAAAGGTTTGCGTCCATTAATTCGTGTTTAATCTTATTGATTTTATTATTTGACCAGTTTCGTAAATCTTTTAGTTCATTGTTTGTGTATATGAAATATACGTTGTTATTTTCGTCAACCCAATTATTGCTTAGTGAGTAACTTAGACGATCGCGTAACACCGAATAAAGTAAAATGGCACTATCGCTAAGATCCTTATATTTTTCCCCTTGGAGTAAGATCTGCGGCAAAGCGTAGAACTTTACTTCATAGGCTCTTTTAGCATTTGTAAAGTTAAAGTTTGATTGATCCATAATAAAAGCTCCCTTTCTTAACTGACACACGCCGTCTTAAAAGAGAGTTGCTAAAACACCTGACTTGTTTTAAAATACAAATCTGATATGCTTTAACTGAATCACAAAGCGAACATTGGACGTGATCGGCTTTGTAAATTCACCGGCATGTGTCTATTCTGGGTTGCCTATACGGCAACTTTTTTAATTTCTAACAACAAAAATGGACTAAATAGCATTGGTTAGCTACTTAGTCCATTGGATTTAATTTGTTTTTAACTATCCTTCACTTGTCCCATAGGACTGGTTTGCGGTATAATTAACCTACAAATTAAGAACAATGTTCAGACGATTTTAACTTGGCGGTCTAAATTGTCTGAATCTAAGTAGCTCTCTATTAGCTACTTGCTAAACCTAAAATCCCCGATTCCTCGTGAATCGGGGATTTTTCTGTTTAGCTTGATCTCTTTATTTGGTTGTTAAATTAATCTTAGTCTAGCATAGCGCTTACTTACAGGCAACCGTATTTGGTTCAGTGCACTTTACTAGCTTTTACCTAAGCGCAAATTAATCAAGAAAATAAATTGTGTATTTACTTGTTTGATTAATTATTTATTTAATTGCTAAATTGCATCTATGATTGAAGCTAAGAATTCTGAACGATTTTTAAATCCGTTTTTTCGGGCAGCCGTATCCATTTTTTTAAGTTGACTTTCAGTAATTGAGAAGGTCACTGATCGCTTACGCTCTACTTCCTTTCGGCTGATATTTTTCAAAAATGCGACTGCATCTTTCTTGTTGTCTTTCAATGTAGTTTCGTAACTTTCTCTCATTTCTTCGTCTTTTTTATGATTGAATGAATCTAAACTCATAATCTAACTCTCCTTACTTGGTTTTATTTGCTAATTCTTGAAAAAGATGATCGGCGTGTTCTATGAACTTTTGATTTTGCTTTAAAATGGATTCATCATGATTGGCTAATTCAAATATTGAAGCGTGCCTTGCAGTAGCTTTATTAAAGAGCTCTCTTTCAGGAATTATAGTTGCGACTGTTTCATCGCCTTCTATGTGTTTTAGCAAATCGCGAGACATGCTTGTATTATGTCTAATCATATTACCGATAAAGAAAAGCTTTGCGTCAACGTAAGTTTCGCCAGTTCGATAATCAAAAAGTGATTTTCTGAATTTTTCGAGTCGTGTTTCTAGGTCAAACTTAGCATTGTAGCCATGTTCACTGGGTGTAATGGGACTAAGCAGGTAATTACTGATAGCAATAGCGTTTTTAGTGATGGTGCTAAAATCTGGGTGCGTATCAATTAAGATATAGTCATAGTCGGTTAAGCTTAATGAATCGGAGTTGTTTTTAAACCACATGAACAACATCATTTCTTTGTTACTGTTATTTTCTAGATAACTTCCTAAAACATCTAGGTCTATAAAACCGGCTATTAAATCTAGATTCGGTCCGACACTGTCAATTTTTACTTTTTGAGCATTGTCATTTTCTTTAAACGCTTCAGCGATGGTATTGTTTCGTCGTGTCTTTTCAAAAACGGTTGTTAAATTGCACTGATGGTCTAAATCGATTAATAGAACCTTCTTACCATGTTTGGCTAACCAATCACCATAATTTAAAGTCAAGGTTGTTTTACCAACACCACCCTTGATAGCAGTAAAAGTAATAATCTTCATCTTGATACCTCCTTCATCTAGCTTAATTATATCATTAGCATACAAATAAATAAACAATTTATTAAATAATTAACGTAATGGCTTTGGCCGGCTTAATCACGTACTTCGGCAATATCAACATCACTCATTCCCGGCTGATAAGGCTTAAACTAGTCTGATATGATTAACACTTCTTT
>NZ_JAGYGS010000098.1:0-6551 GCF_018991185.1 Lactiplantibacillus sp. 7.2.4 | reverse complement strand
CAAACAGGTTCTTACTAGGCATTGCCGGCATCATTGACCCGCCGCGGCCGGAAGTGCGTCAAAGTGTGACCACCTTGCACCAAGCCGGTATTCAGGTCGTGATGATCACCGGCGATCACGCAGTCACCGCCCGCGCGATTGCCTTAAAGCTGGGCATTGTCACCGACCCTAGCGCCCGGGTAGTGGAAGGCAAGCAGCTGGAAGCCATGACCGATGAAGATTTGTTCCGGCTCGCGCCAAGCATCCGCGTATACGCCCGGGTGTCGCCGGAACACAAGCAGCGCATCGTGCGCGCCTTGCAGCGGCATGGCGAAACCGTGGCCATGACTGGTGATGGCATCAATGACGCGCCAGCCTTACGCGCTGCTGACATTGGCATTGCCATGGGCATTAATGGCACCGAAGTCACCAAAGACGCCGCAGATCTGATTTTACTGGATGATAAATTCACCACCATCGAGCGCAGTGTCCGCGCCGGCCGCACCATTTTGGGCAATATCAAAAACTTTATGCGGCATGAGTTAACCACCAATGTCGCCGAGGTGTTGGCGCTGCTGTTCGGCGTGCTACTGATGACGCAACCCGTCGGCCAAGTGGCGGCCACCACCCCAACATTAACGGCGCTGATGGTGCTGTGGGTGAACATGATTTCCGATGCTTTACCGAGCTTTGCCCTCGGCTATGATGTGCCAGAAGCCGACCTCATGAACCAGCCGCCGCGCAATGTGAAACAATCCATTTTGCATGGCATGCTCGGGCGCATCTTCCTGCGCGGTATTGTGATGGGTGGGCTCGTGTATGTCGCCTTCATCTGGGCTGCCAGTCAAGGCATGAGCGGCGCAGAAGCGCAAACCCTCGCCTTTTTGACCCTGGTGTTTGGCCAGCTGTGGCATGTGTTCGACGCGCGTAGCACCCGCACTTTGTTCGCCCGCAACCCGTTTGAAAACTATCAGTTGCTGCTGGCAGTGGCTTTCGCGGCGGTGGCTTCATTACTTGTCACCATCATGCCGTTCTTCAACGAAGTGATGGGGACCGCGCCACTTTCTAGCACGCTGTATGCTGCGGTAGTCTTTATCCCGGCGCTACCGACCCTCATTTTGTCTGGAATCAAAGAACTGTGGCTGCGTTGGCATCGCCCGCCGGTAGCCCCAGAGCATGATTAAAGATTGTTTTTTCGGGCCAGATTGCCTACAATCGGGGTAACCATATCGAGGTGAGCCAGTTGAATGTTTATCATGCGCTGAAAATGATTCAGATCGAGCACCAGCCCCTCAATCATCGCCAGGTCGTGATCACCGATGAAAACGGCAAGCCGCTTTCGCAGCTGACCGATCTACTAAGTGATTGTCTCAGTAAAATCGACCTTTTCGTTGATTTGCCCAGCACCGACACGGCCAGCGATGTCAGCGATGACCTGCATTTACTGACGCCCTTGCCGAATGACGTGCTGGACGAATACCAAAAAGTCCTCGATCAGCCGATTTGAAGTGCCCTACAATTGTTAGACAAGAAGTCTAACGATTGTGGGGCATTTCTTGCACTAACTTTTCACCAGCTGAAATTGAAACCCCAAACCGGGATTTAGTAAAACATGCTGACGAGTTTTTAACCGATCCAGAAAGTGGCTGGGAAGTCTTCTTAGAACCCGAAGCCATTCAACTGCTCAGTTTCTGGTGTCGAACACCACAACAAATGCGACGCTTTATCCGCATCATTTTGAATGCTAAAAACAACCTCGAAAAAGAACATCAAGCCTTAGGAGTCAAAATTAATTTAGGTGACGATACGCTTAAACCACTGATAACTAAGACCTTGAGAAGATACTTTAACGTGCTCAGAAGTAACGAGAAGCATGTTAAGGACGTGGAAAACTATTTGTACGGGACCATGACGAATCTGTTCGGTATTTACTGGAATAAACTAGCTGGGGCTAAATATCGGGCGCAACACTCAGAAGAATTCAAAAATCAAGGGGTCATTTCAGATTAGCTCTAAAATCGTTTCTCAGCCGTTTTAGTTAACTGGCATATAAAAATACACCAGAGCTGATTTAAAATGGCTTAGAAACGATAAATATAGCCAATAATAAGCGAAAAAAGACGCTAATTGGTTTCAAAATCCTAAATTCATGTCAATAAAACGCCAATTTGGTTTAACCCTGAAATAAAATTGTCAGCAATTGAGGACGCGGAAACCTGAAAGCTTAACTTGAACTAACCGAAATACTTGGTCAATAACCAGAAAATAAGGCCTGTCAGAATACCAGTCGGGATCACAGCCAGCAGATAATTCTTAATTTCATACCACGAGAACCGCTTTTTCGTGGTTTGTAACTGCTGATCCATTTGATCAGCGACTTGGGCCATCGTCTCTTGAATGGTCTGGTTCACTTGGTCGCTGAGTTGGCTGAGGCGCTGGTTGTTTTTGGCTTGTTCGGTTTGAATTTGTTTGAGCGCGGTCAGATTTTCCTGACTGATCAGGTTGGTCTGCTTTTGGAATGCTGCGTAGGCGCTTTGTAAGGTCTGTTTTAATTGGGCCTGCGAGCTGGCGTTGCTGCTGTCTAAGTTGTTTAAGGTCGTCTGAAACTGTTGGTTGACTTGTTGGGCAGTCTGTTCGATCTGATGAAGTTGTTGATCGAGGGACGTTTTGGCTGTGGCTTGCAGTTGAATCTGAGTGCCCTGGTAATTCCGGAGTTCGGCTATGGTCTGATTGAGCTGGGTCAATTGTTGGGTTAACGGTTCGTTCTGGTTGCTGGTTGGTTCTTGTTTGGTTTTGTCGGCTTGCCAACTCATTAAAAATCGTCTCCTTTTCATAATCAAGCCCGAGTTTGGTTCCCCGAGACTTGTAATTGGTCCCTAATAGCTGATAGGTGAGATTTTTGCCCCGTTCCCATACTTTAACTGCCTGTTGTTTCAAGTCGTCCTGAAAGGCCTGAAAATCGCGAATCAGGGGGTTCTGCATGGTGTGATCGACGGCTTGGCGGATTTGATCTTTCCAAGTGGGCTGCTGTTTAGCCCGGAGCTTAATTTCGGCCATTGAGCGTTTCTCGTGACGGTTAGGATCGGGCCGGGTGACCATTAAGCCATTTTCCTGGCACACTTGATCCGTGATGTGGACTAAGTGATCGCGATATTGGTGCCAATTACCGTGCATTTTTTGCCCGGTTTCCAGGTTAATCGCGCCAATGACGGCATGGACGTGTAACGAATCGGTATCGGCATGTTCATAAAGGGCCACTTGTTGATTGGGATAGGCTTGGGCATAAACTTCTTTGGCAACGGCTAAAACCGTTGTCTGATCATGAGGATCTTGCGGATTAAATTCCAACGGGCTAAAGGCAATCCGGCTGGCATACGCTTGGGTTTTACCAGGATTGCCATAGACGGCCCGCACTTGTTTAAATTCGCTTTTAGCGTACTGAATATCTAAATTGAGGCCATCTTTTTTGATGGCTCGTTTTTCAGCGTAATTGACTAACCTAGATGCACTGGTGGAACGTTTTATGTGAGTTGTTGCCATACGCGTTGCACCTCGTTTTGTAAATCCTTTAATGCTTGGGGATCGATTTGACCACCTTGATTAGCATGATGGGCCAATTGATTAAGATTACCGCCAATTTTAGCTAACTGATGAGTGATGTTCTGGGCATCTTGGGCAGCAATCTTAGGGGCAACTAAGCGCGCCCCCTGGGCCTTCTTTTTGACAAAAGCCGGCACGGACAGATTTAAAGTTTGCGCGGAACGCGCCAGCTTTAAATAGTCCGGTTCACTCACCCGAAAATTAATTTGTTTGCTAGCCTGACGATGAACCTGAGTCGTCTTTTTTGTGCTAGCCAGATTTTGTGGTTCGTTCAAAAGTCCCACCTCCGTTGCCCTGCGGCAAAGTTATTCGATTATCATTAGGAGGTCATCAGCCGACGGCTGATGACCTCCTAATGATAATCGAATAACAGAGGATTGGCAAGCAACCCGCATGCTAGCCACAAGACTACGTTTGTGGCAGCTGCGGTGCTTGCAAGGGGGACAGCTAACGCTCCCCCTTGACCCCCAAGTTCGCTGTGCAATGCCAAAATGGTTAGCCGATTGGCTAGCCACTTTTTGGCAAAGCTTCGCGTTTTTACTCAAAATTGCTATCGGAATTTGAGTAAAAAAGTCTTCCAGACAGGGGCGGTCGGCCGAATGATTTTGCATCATGAGCATGCCTTCAGCAGGAGCCTTTCAGGCGGAGTTTTGCGCAAACGGCGCAAGCTAATTTAGCTTGATCAAAAAAGCAGCAGTTGATTAAATTAACTGCTGCCAAATACCTCTTTAAAGGTCTAACTTATTGAGTAAATTCAATTTTAATTGTTTTACCCATAGCATGGGCAATTTCAGCTAGTTTATCAAACGTTACATTATCGCCACGTTCGATTCTAGCAATGGTGGATTGAGGGACGTTTGCTCTTTCAGCTAAATCGGCCTGAGTTAGGCCAGCTTCTTCACGAGTATGATACAACGCTAAGGCACTGGCAGATTTTTCCTTGTCAGCATGATAAGCTTCAGCAAACTTAGGGTCTTTTAATTCCCGGGTTAAAATATCATTGATTTTCATTTTGACTATCCTCCCATTCAGTTCGTAATTCAATCGCATGTTTAATTTCAGCGGGTGGTGTTTTTTGTGTCTTTTTGGTAAACCCATGGGTAATCACATATTTTGGTCCCTTAACGTGAAAGTATAATGCCCATTGAATATTACTGGATACCTTACTTCTTAATTCATATAAATTTTTAGCTGATTCTATCTTTTTAACCCAAGTCATGCGTTGAGCGACTAGTAAACCTTGATCCTGCGTATCTGTAATCACTTGCAGTAATTTAGCGCGATCTTTAATTGGCAGTTGCTGTAACCATTCATCGAATTCATCATGACCATTGGGACGTTTGTAAGTTTCAAATTCTGGCTTTTCCATATTTGAATTATACCATATATATTATTATTTTAAAGTTATACGCTATTGCATTCAACCAAAATCAATTTGATCTAGCATCGTTTCAGTACTAGCCTGGTCTAAGCCTAAATAAGCTAAAGTGATTGCTTCACTGGAATGATTGAGCAAATTCATGACCAAACCAATATTATAATTAGATTGTGTGTAGACGCGATAAGCCCCGGTTTTGCGCATCGTATGAGTACCCAGATAATTAATTCCTAACAGATCGCCAACCTTACTCATGATTTTGTAAAATTGTTTTTCTGTAATATGGCGCTCGGGGTGTTGAATGGAAGGAAAGAGCCATTCAGAGGCTAGTCTATGATCAAGTAGCCATTGACGGTACAATAAGAGCTCTGTTTGAACTGGTTTAAGATACAAGGTATTAGGCTTACCCGTTTTTCGGTCGTGAATGAACGCATTTTGTTTAATAGAACCGTCCGGATTAAAAATATCGGTTTGTTTTAAGCGCATGACATCACTGACTCGCAACAGTGTCGCTTTACCAACTTGAAAAACTGTATAGTTACGCCGGCCAGCTTTAAAGTTGTTGAGTAAGGTATCTTGAACCTCTTTGAGAACGTTTGAATCTTTGATGGGTAAGACAACTTGTTGCATAGTTTTAGCTCCTTAAAAAATTGATTTTTAGTACAAATTAAAGTACAATATTAAGTACAATGAAAGGGTGGTAAATATGACATTAGCACTAACACAGAGCGATTTTCGCGCTAACCTAAAAAAATATTTAGATCAAGTTAATGACGAAGACGAAACCGTTTATATTGCTCGTTCAAATAGTCGCGCAGTAGCCATCGTTTCACAAGAAAAAATGGACTGGCTAGAAAGAGCATTAAAAGCTAAAGAAGGTTCGTTAGAATATGCAATTGCACGTGATCAGTTAATTAAACGCCATGTTTTACCTGACGATGAAATTGTTGAATCAGATGATGATTATTGGGGTCAGTTTAAATAATGAAAAAACTAAGATTTAAACCACGTGCAACCTTTAATGCTGATCTAAAACGGTTAGCCAGTTTAGACAAATCTATTATTGATGAAGTTCGAGCAGCCATTGACCTGTTGCTTGAGCAACAACAATTACCATCAGAATTTGAAGATCATGAGCTTAATCGGCGAATGAGCGGTTATAATGAATTTCACTTACGAGATACCCCGAAAAACAAAACACCAAGCGAAACTAACGATGTCCTGGTGGTTTATACGATTGATAAAGATGAACTAGTCTTAATTGGCATTCGAGTCGGATCGCATGATCGTTTATTTCCTGGTCAAAATCGTTCCAAAAGGTATCGAAAAAATGACGAATAAGAGAAGTCATTTATACCATATAAAAACAAATAACCCCCAACATCTACATTATAGATATTGGGGGTTATTTTAACAATGATTTTGAGGGTCTATTTCGAAGATTATAGACCCTATATATTCATAGCCCCTTTCTGTTTGGTGTTAAAGTATTAGTCATCGATGTCATGCACTATCTTGTTTAGCTCCGTTTTGATGGAACTGGGAATATTTTCTAAATTGAAATGATTATATATTTCTTTATCCTTAAGCATCC
>NZ_JAGYGS010000097.1:0-6700 GCF_018991185.1 Lactiplantibacillus sp. 7.2.4 | reverse complement strand
TACTGTGTATTGCTTTAAGTGTAAACCGTCAGGCTTTTTTACTGTCTAAATTTAACTAGCACCACGCGTATGAGTATTATAATTGAAAATACTAAAAATAAGACTTATGGTTTGCTTGTAAATATTTTTATATAATTCGTAGGCTAAGATTTTGCTACTTTGGGAGGTCGATGAACAATGAAAAACAGAAAATTAGGGTTAGTTCTTTAGGGTTAGTTCTATTGGCAAGTGCAATTTTAACTGCCACATATATACCAACAAGCAGGGCTTCTGCAGATACTACCCAGTTAAACCAAACTAATGTCATAAAGGATGCTGGTCAAACAACTGAAACAGCAAAATTATCAGATTCAGAAAATAATCAATTGACTGAGAATCAAATTAATCAAATTGATCCATATGTAAAAGTTGTTAATAATCAATACGTATTACAGCTCCCTGAAAATAATAATGTCTCTCAAAGCGTGGTTACAGAAATAGAAGATGAGCTTTCACAAGTCAATGCTGACATTAAAAGCAACGGCTATACTATCAAGACTAATGATAAGACATATGGAGCTTCAACAAGTGCAGCATTCGGTGTAGTATTGGCCAAGTCTTCATCAAATCCAACTATTAAACATTTTTGGTGGGGGATTAGGGTGTATATGCGCAATAAGACAGCAGTAAATAAAGAGATAGCAGAATTCAAAAATGGTCAAGCTATTGCTGAATTTGGATCACTTGTATCTCCACCAGTCGGAGTTACCCTTTCTGTCTATTTTAGCAATATAGCAGATCACCTGACTAATATGAGAGATGCTCACCCGCATAGTAAACTTTATATGGACATTAATCGTTTTGGCGTTTATAAAATCAAAACGTATTAATTTAGAGAGCCTGTCTAAAATATGTTCCATAGTGCTAATACAAATAAGCAACGTCTAGGAGGAATATAAATTGTCATTAACTGAATTGGGAAGCTTTATACTGCTTATCTCATTGGTCTACTGGTGGTTTTTAATGTGGCATTCATTTAAACTAACCAGGAAAACGTTAGTAATTTTAAATACCGTTGGCACTGCCTTAATGACCATTTTGACGTGGCCCATCACCTATGGAATGTTACTGATTCCGATTTTAATTATTTACGCTGTATCGACTTTTATCATCTTTAAATTACCACTGGCAGCCAAATAGTGTGAGAAAAAGTTTTTTGCTTCGCACAACCCTAGTTGTAATTTTTTTAATCATACTGTGGGCAAGTAATCACTACGATTTTCCATATCATGATTTAGTTGGTTGTATTCTGGTTGTTGGCGTATTAGTTGGAATCTTAGGTGATCGTGTTGACAGTAGTAGGAAAAAATAAGCAGGTATTACATTTGTAGTACCTGCTTTTATTAGCTGTTTCGTTTCGGTATTCCGGGCAATGTCTATGTCACTCATGCCTGGTTGATAGAGTTAAAGGCGTGTTTTAAACGGGGATCATCTTCATTATATTGCTGTTTACGACCATGATATTTGCCCTGCTGGTTAGCCAGGACAATGCCCTGTTGATGCCGGTTAATAATCCGCTTACGCTCTTTCAGCCTGGTACTTACTATAGTTCAATAATAAGGTTTGTCATCAGTTGCCGTAAATTAGAATCAGCAAGTCCCGTCATAGACGGCAAATTTAATACATATAGGGTAGCCCCTCATTTTGAATGGTATTCATAATCTTAGTTAAATCCTGATTATTTCTGTCTAACTAATCTAATTTGTATTCAAACTATCAGCTAATTGTTGGGCAGCCAATAACATTAAATCCTTAATTTGTTCTGGTGGCTCAGGCTGATCTTGGCCTAACCAGACGCGTAGAATATTGGTAAAACCACCTAGTTGAAAGGCCATCACATAATTCACTTGGGTAGGAGTGCCCTGAACATGCCAGGGAGCCGCAAACTGTTGATAACGGGGGATTGCTTTTTGTTGCCAAATTTCATTCATGTGATCAAATAAGCCTTGGCGGATCAATAATTGAATTAAATCCCGTTTTCGCCACCAAAAATTTAAAAAAATGTCAAAAGTAGTTTTTAACATCATTTCCCCTACCTGCGGTTTCTGCTGGAGTAATTGTTCAAAGTACTGATCGAACAACTGATCACACAGGTAATTAATGACCGCTTCTTTATTTTTAAAAGAATGATAGAACGTTTTTCGCGATAATTCAGCGGTTTGGGCAATTTCAGTAATAGAAATATCCTGAAAGCTCTCTTTCGTCATTAAATTTATAAGGGCGTCGCATAACCATTGCTTAGACTGCTCAACCATACGCTGCTTTCCGTTCATTTTATTAACATCTCCTCTACTATCGGTAACAAATTATAGCAATCTGTAGCACTTAGCCAATAAGGATTGTTTTTATGCTTAGGACTAATTATACTAAAAGTCGCAAATAAAGGTAACAAATGTTTCCTTTGTATTCATCTGTTACCGAAAGGAGCGCTTGATAGATGTCAAAAGCTACTAAAATTATCAGTTTTATCGGGTTAACCATTGCGATGTTTATGGGCACCTTAGACAGTACTATCGTCAACATTGCTTTACCCAAAATTATGACCCATTTCAATGCCAGTCTAACTGATACAAGTTGGGTTGTCACCATCTATACGTTAGCCTTAGCCGTTTTTATGATCACTGGTTCAAAGATTGCTGATCGTTATGGTCGTAAAAAAATTATGTTATTAGGATTAGCCTTATTTGGCGGCTTTTCAGCGGCTTGTATGCTGGCAACGTCATTACCAGAATTGATTGCTTTTCGATTTTTTCAAGGATTAGGCGGTGCCATTATCACCCCGATTGTCTTACCAATGGGAATTGAAATATTTGGCAAAGCGCATATGTCCAAAATTGCTAGCGTTGTGGGCGCGGTAACGGCTTTAGCCGCTGCCGGGGGGCCACCGATTGGTGGCGTGATTATTGAATATGCTTCTTGGCGCTCGGTATTCGGCATTAATGTCCCCTTAACCATTGTAGCCTTTCTAATTATAGCTATGGGGGTAAGGGAATCATATGACGAATCCTTGGCGGGGAGAATTGATTTACCAGGAACGGTTCTTTTAACACTAGGCTTGGGTGGTTTAACCTTTGGCCTACTAGAAGGCCGCCAATATGGTTGGCAATCGGGCATCATATTAGGAACACTCATTGGCGGCGTATTAGCTATTGGATTGTTCATCTTTATCGAAAGTAAAGTCAAACACCCACTACTTGAATTAGATTTGTTCCGTGAAAAAACCTTAACTGCTTCTAGTTTAGTTTACTTTTTAACTGGCTTTGCGTTAGTTAGCCCCACCCTGATTTTAAATTATTTTTTACAAGACGTTCTGAACGATACAGCGTTACATGCAGCCCTAATTATTATTCCAGTTTCTTTAACAATCATGGTAGCGATGCCTTTGGGAACTAAGTTATTTGATCAAGTTGGCGCAGTTCCGGTTACTTTGATTGGCCTCTTAGTCATGGCAGCTAGTTTACTGCTCTTGTCGTTTATCACCACCACAACGCCTAAAGTTGTTATCATTACTTTTCTGGTGATTAACGGTGTTAGTTTTGGGTTCTCTTCGGTTTCTTTAGTGGCCTCGGTTAAGCATTTGCCCAAAAATAAAAGTGGGATTGGTTCGGGAATTGTTAACGCATCGCGTCAAATTGGTACCTGTTTAGGAATTGCAATTCTAGTAACGGTCCTTGATAATAATGTCAATACAGCTAAGCAGCATATTCAGCAAGATGCCATTCAAATTGTTGATCGACAGCAATTATCACCCAAAGTAAACAAAGTGGCTCATCAACAATTGAATAGCCTATTTTCCACTACTGGATCAGCCAAATTAACAACTAAAAACAAACAGACGAACCTAAGACGTGCCCTTAAACAAGCGGCCAAATCTCAAGTTGATTTACCACAGCCCCCAAAGGGAACCGATCTTCACCAGGTCTACCAAGCCCAGAAGAAGTTAGCACTAGCTACTGACAACTTAAAAGCGGGTAACCAGCAACTAGCACTTACCTTAACCAAGTTAGAAAATCAAAATACCGCTATATCTAAACTGTCAGTAGCTTCTCAAAAAATTAATTTGGGTAATCAGAAAATAAGTCAGGGTCAGAAAAAATTGTTAGTAGGTCTCAAACAATTGGCACAAAAAGAAGCTTTAACGACAGCTTTGAGAAAAATTAAGCATACTAAGAATCGACAAATCAGCCAGGCCTTCAGTCATACCTACTTAGTAGGCGCGGTGATTGTATTGATTCTGTCGCCGATTGCTTTGTTGACAGATCGTAAGCCATTAACTTAATTCGGTACGGATTACTAGCTAAATCTAAAAAGGGGCACCTCGATTATGAAGTGCCTCTTTAGACTTAACCAAATAATTCTATTTTTTCGGACAATTAAAATAAAACGATCTTCCATGTAAAGTGGCCCCAAAAAGTTGATTATAATCCATCTGTAAGTCTATAGTTTTGCACATTTCCTAGTGTCAAAAAAATATAACACTTTCTATAACAAAAAATAGATTCTATATTAAAAATACTTCCTTCATTTTCTCTTCTAAAGCAGCTTGTCTCAGTTTTAATTCATTAATACCAAAAGTATTCTTCGATTTATCAATTGAATCATTTAAGTATATTTTTAGTGATAGCCCAACAAGGCTGTCACTAACTTTAAACTCTTTTTTTTCAACAAAAGATTTATTACCCATCTCTGAATTATATGGGGTTAAGGTTAAGTTCCCGAGACGATGGACATATTGCGCTTGAATTTCAGTTGCAAGATCACGGTCATCTGGACTTAATGTATCTTTCCATGTGTCCAGGAGATGTATTCCCTGTGGAATGATATGTTCTATTGACCATCTCAAGTTACCATTAGAATCATAATCATCAAGTGAATCTGGATTAGATTTGTTGAAAAAAGTTCCATAATTTCTTTCTAGTGATATTAAAATAAAACGAGTAGTTTTTTTGTTTTTATCGTAAATCCCATCTTGTAACGCTAAATGGACAGAATCCCATCGAGGTTGAAGAGTCTTTATTTTTTCGTGAATTTTATTAACTAGTTCGTTTGATTTCCAACCATTTTCTACAATTACTTTTCGTAATCCATTTAAAGACGAGCGTAAATTTGATGCTTTAGGTGTTAATGCAATATTTCTTTGCACATATAATTTAATTAGATCCGCTAATATATCATTAAATTGAGCATCCGATAGATCATAATTAACTTGATTACATAGTAGATTAAGAACTAACGGGTAACACGTGGTTGCATCTAACTTAGCTAGTCCTGACAAATCCCAACGATAAGCATTATCAGTATTAGCAATCTTTAAATAGACTTTTGCACGTTTTATTAATACATCAATGTAATCGGCTCCCTTAGATTTAAAAATCTTATCATATGATTTAACGATTTTCCCTTTAGTTAGACTGCTAGTTGAATCCGTTTCAAAAGCATCATAGTTATTAAGAATAAAGGATGTTAGCTTTGTAGCATCCTCTTCATCATTTTTTTTGAAGCCTTCTTTTAATTTATTCCATTTATTAGAATCGCCATTTTTAGATAAATAAACATTTTTTAATAAATCTAAAGGCGTAAGAGGCATACCTTTAGAATTTAAACTAGCAAATACTTGATAGGCATCAGATATATTTGGAACTGAAATTTGCAGCAATTCTATATTAACGAGTTTTTTATAGAAAGTTAATAATTCTGAAGGGGTCGAAAAAAGAGGGCCCTTTAATAATTCGTTGCGTATGTACTTGTATCTTTTACTTAAAAAATAGTTTCCCCATTTACCAGGATTTTCCCCCTGAAGAACTTTTACAAGATTTTCCCATACCGTTTGATCTTTGTCGAGTAATCTTAAACGAACAACATCTCCATCTAGTATTTGACGTTTAATGTCTAATCTAGCTTCAGAAACTTTCTCAAAGTCGGGATCAGTTTGATTCATTTTTTGATAAAATGACGTGAGATTTTCATGAATTGCTAATAGCATAAGTGATAATGTGGTTAATCGCTGTTGTCCATCAATAACATTATTAGAAGATGCATCTGTATTGATTAGTAGGTTGCCGACATAGTAACCTATATCTTCATTTTTAATGTCATCAAACAACGTTTCAATTTGTTCATCTTTCCAAGAATAACTGCGTTGATAGACAGGTATTACATAGTGAACACTACTGTTAGTTTGAAAAATGGCAGCAAGTGTTTTAGTTTCTGGTGTAATTTTCATTTTAAACTCCTCATGAATTTAGTTAACGTTAATACTAATCTATTATAAACCAAATCTTAAGTCTAAAAATTGATTTGTTATTTTCTTAGGTATATGAAGCCATTAGATCAACGTTTACCTTTGTATTTTTCTGGATCGGAACTTTTTAATTACTTATCCAAAATGCACTAACCTCTATTAGTTTTATTTCCATATATCTGTTATTTCACTCCTATTTAAATTTTTTCTTCACTGCCCTGCTTATTTAATGAGAAATTTATCTATACACACTGAATTTCTTTCGATACCGAATAAAGGTTGTCCGCTTAATCCCAGTATTTCGGGACACATCAATGTCACTCATGCCAGCTCGATAAAGCTTAAAAGCATGTTGCAAGCGGGGATCATCTTTGGCATATTGGGGTTTGCGCCCATGATATTTACCCTGCTGCTTAGCTA
>NZ_JAGYGS010000096.1:0-6868 GCF_018991185.1 Lactiplantibacillus sp. 7.2.4 | reverse complement strand
ACTACTACGGCCCACAGCGGACTTGCACCGCCTAGTTATCACCCATGCCGGGCGCACCCCCAAAAACACGCCCCGAAAACGAGGCGTGTTTTAAATTACTATTATAAAATCAGTCCATCTTGACTAATCCGTCAAATACAGCTGTCGCAACCGTTGTATCTCTGCTGCAGTCAAGCCTAAACCGGTGTACAAGTATGCGTCAAAGGTTCCGTAGTGCTCCTGAACCACTTCAAAGTAGTGCGTCAAATAATCTTCATCCACCACTAACGCTTCATTGACTGCCCGCTGTTGGTCAGGCGACATTTGGGCGGCGTATTGTTGTAGGATTTGCTGATTTGCAGCTGCCCGCGCCTCATTAGTCAATAAATAGTCCGCCATGATTTGGGTCTCACTCACATCCAAGATCTTTAAAAACAAGGCCGCGCCGACTCCTGTTCGGTCTTTGCCAGCAAAGCAGTGGAAAAGTAACGGTTCGTTAGGAACTAATAAGGCCTGAATAAACTGCCGATAACTTCCCTGAGCCGTTGCATCCAACGCCAACTGTTCATATAACTGAACCATGCGGTCGTGTACCGCACCCGTACTGGTTATCATCGTCTGTAAACTAGCATCGTTTTGCGTCACTTGCGCTAACACATCCAGGACTTGGTAATCGACTTGCGCCCAAGTCACGTCTGGAAATCGCTGGCGCTCATCTCGACTGCGCATGTCCACGATTCTCGTTATCTTAAGTGTCGATGCCAAGTAATTGATTTGCGCCGTTGTCAGGTGGTCTAGTTGTCCTGAGCGGTAGAGCAATCCGTCCCTAACCATTTGATGCTGACGGTTACGATGACCGCTTAATGAGCGCAGATTCGTAATTGGTTCCATCTGCCACGCCTCCCCGCGAGTTGATACCTTATTGTAAATCTGATTCGTTAGTTTTTCAGAGAAATGCGCACGCAAAAAAAGCGTTTAATCTGCCGACCACGTCCTGAAGTCAACGGATTAAACGCGATGTGCGATTGAAATACCTAATCATCGTTTATATTTGCTAAGTCATGCGGGCGACCACGCGGGTAGCTTGCCTGTCATCAACCCAGCATCAGTCGAAATGGCGCCACTCATGGTCCAATAACGCGCGGGCAACGAAAAGTCCCAGTGGCAAGAACATGATAATCAGTACGGCCTTTGTCAGCCACAGCGCCCCGACGTTGATCTGGTTACTACCAATGCTGTAAATGGCGCGGTAAATGTACAGTCCAGGCACCATGATGACGATTGACGGAACCGTTAATGAAATCCGCGGATAACCATTATACCGATTAACGACTGAGGCAATCAGCCCCGCAACTAATGCGCCACAAAAGGCTGCGGCGGCTGGTGGAACGGCGGTCAAAGACACCAATTCAAGTCGTAAGGTATTCGCGATAGCCCCAATGAAGCCCGCCGTAATCGCCATTTTCTGCGAGCTATTGAACATAATCGAGAAACCATACACCCCGCAAAAACTTGCCGGTAAGCGTAATAGCAAGGTAGCCCAGGGCGACAATCCTAAGGGCAGAAAATCTTCGGGTTTAAAATTAACCAACGTTGCCACCAGCCACCCGACCAACGTGGCAACTAAGGTGACCATTATCGCGTACGCTAGCCGTTCCAGTCCTGAACGCATATCCAACTTGGACATATCCAGCATGCTCGTGATGAACGGAAAGCCCGGAATCACAAACAGCATCGCCCCGATATAGCCGGCTTCATGTTGCGCTAGAATCTGAAAGTTGGCTTCAAATATTTTGAAACTAATCATGTAGGCAAGGCACGCGACCGCGACACTGACCGCAATCCCAGCAATCGTCGTCAGCGACCGTTTACCCATCGCTGCACGCACATAGTTGCCTAAGCCAGCTCCAAGAAAGGAACAAATCATCTCAGGAATACCACCGCCCAGCAGAAAAATAAAGCCGCTGCAGGCTAACCCGGCTGCTAAGCCCAACATCCACGGCGCATATTGTTTTGGCCGCTTTTGAACGTCATCAATGGCCGCGTGAACCTGAGCAACCGTCGCATGGGCATATTTACGATCAAAATCTTTGACGAACTGCTCCAAAATATTCAATTTATCCGTGTTCACACCGGTATTCGGCAAGGTTAACACCTGCGTATAACTGCGTTCGTGATGAAAACAAGTATACTGGATTGAAATCAACCCAATATCTGCGGAACACGTTAAGTTAAGGCTCCGGGCGATTTTATTCATCGCATCGCGTACCCGCCAGGCCCCTGTTCCACAAGATAACATCAAGATACCGACTCGCCCGACGATCGACGTCCGTTCCTGAATACTGGCATGCTTAGCTGGTGCGTCTTCATTGCGAATAAAATCTTTCCACGGAATCGTCATATGGTGCCGTTGTGATAATGGCACCGGCGACTTCTGATTATTATTCATGATTTCCTCCAGACTTAATCCCTAAAGTGACAACGCTTCTATTTCATTTTAGGCCAATCTGTCGGTTTTTGATAGCGTGGCGTTTAATTGTGACGGCTAAATGTTTCACGTGAAACATTAACATAACCATGTATGAAATGGGAAAAGCTTAGTAACGATATTCTCAACAAAATCCAGTTGCAAATTCAATAGAAAAGTCGCGTACAATGTGACACCTATGCGTTTGCTAAAATCATATGTTTCAACTGCTAGTTATGATGAGCTGTTTTTTAGCTCGATGTATATCTAAAAACTAGTGACATATTTTAATTCATTGGCTTCCAGTACATGAACAAATGCTTGCCGCTCACGCTGATAAACTTCCTGACCGCCCACCAAAGCGCATATTTGAAGTGCTTTATGAATCATGTCTAGAGCCATTTCGCGTGGCCTAGAATAATATGCTAATAGCCCTTCTAAACTCAGTATTTTCATGCGCTCATAAAATTGTCGTGGATGCTCAGCTAACTTCTTCATCATGCCTAAGAAAAACCAACCATCATCATATGATCCCTCCTCACAACAATATGTCACTGTATTGTTTAAGATTCGAAAAGCATTTGTGATGTTATCATTTTTTAACAATATATAGGATAATCCGGGTTTTATCATTAATTTGGTTAATTCAACCACTTGTTCTAGCGGCAGCATAAACAGAACATTACCAAACAGGTAAAATTCAAATGATGTCCAACTATTTACCGAGCTAAGGTGTGCTATAACCAATTGTTGCTGGTCATTAGACAAGGATTTGCCAGTTAAATCATCAATTAATGCCGTTAGCATAATTTTTTTAGCACTTTAAAATTATCCGATTCTATAAGGTCGCCATCAACTTGATTAATGAGTTTCTCTAAGCCCGCAATGTTTTTATTGATATAACAATGACTGACTTCCTTTTCAAAGGAGACATTGATCCCGCTGTTAAACTCATTAGTATGTACAAATTCGGAAATTTCAACATTAATCCTTCTGAGTAAAAGTAACAAATTTGAAACTGAAATATCTGATTGACCACGTTCAAATTTTGATAAGAAGGCAATTGTCACGATACCTTGACTAGCCTGAGCCAAGGTGATTTTCTTGCTTACTCTTAATAAACGGAACGTATGACCGATTTTTTCCAAAATAAAACGCCTCTTTTATACAATATGAAAATTATAGTATCCACATTATATTATCATGCTAATATAATGTTGCGCCAAGGAATTACGATCCGTGATACATAATTTAATTGTAAACAGGAGGTGCGCTGATATGTTAAAAATAGAATTATTTTTGTCGAAAAAGAAACATCAAAATCTAACGGGTGATAATACAGCCATCGTTCCTTTAGTATCAACTATTACCGGGCACCTATGTGTAGAAATTTTAAAATATGTTACTCAAGTTGGAAAGCTAACAAGTATAGGTAAACTAATTTCAATCGATTTTGATACCATGCAATCTAGCGTTTCGGAAGAATGGCTACCAGACCCAGAATGTCACATTTGCGGAGGTGATTAAGCATGCAGCAAACACGGTCGTTTAAGCAGCTATGGTCAAGTTTCTTGATTTCTGAAATGGGTGATTGGTTACTAAAAATCGCTTTACCACTCGCAATATACAATCAGACGGGGTCCGCAACTCAAATGGCTACCGTATATGGCATTTCTTTTCTGCCTTGGATTTTCTTTTCGCTATTCGGTGGAATTATGGCTGATAGGTACAACAAAAAATTGATTTTAATATTAGGTAATCTGGTATCAGGCATCCTGGTTTTGATACTAGCAATATTACTAAGCACGAAAACTACTCAAATAGGTTTAATCTATTTAATTGTTTTCTTCCAATCATCAGTTGATCCGCTAATTCACCCATCATTTCAAAGTATCTTACCCAGTATTGTAAAGGATAATCAAATTGTCGCGGCCAACACATCCATTCAATTAGTCGACAATACGCTCAATTTATTGGGGCCATTAGTTGGTGGTAGTTTAGCTGTCATCTTAAACCCGAATCTATCAATCGTTATTGACGCTGTTTCCTTTTTAATTGCTGGATTACTATTAACGCTTATTTCGTATCAACATATTGAGACAGCTGTAAAGCATCACACTATTTTTAATGATATAAAAACTGGTTTTCACTATTCATATCAGAATAAAATTGTTTGGAACGGTGCCCTATTATTTTTATGTACTAACTTTGCGACGAACATGTTCGAAGCTAATTTTATGTACTTTATTACCGGAACGCTAAAATACTCGGCTTTATTTGCTGGGATTACGATGGCAATTTCTGGCATCGGCGCCGTTTTGGGTGGATTAATAGCGCCAATTTTAAACAATCATTATTCTTCTGGTAAGATAATTACTAGCACTACGATTTTAGCCGGCCTGGGTTTAGTTGCGATGTTCCAAGCAACTAACTTTATTTATATTGGCATTGCCTATGGTGTTTCAAATTTATGCAGTAACATCAACGTTATTACATACTTTTCTTTACGACAACGGGTTGTTCCAGAAGTAATACTGGGACGGGTTGTTAGCGTAACCAGAATGATTTCTTATATTGCCATGCCCTTAGGTTCATTCTTTGGCGGCTATTTGATTGGACATCACATTTCTCTCTACGTCATTATTTTAATCGCTGGGATCTTAAGAACTTTAGTTGGGCTATATGCTCGTAGTACACCACTGGGACGCTCAAACGGTGAAGAATCAGTAGTATCAATAGAGGCAGAAAAAGTTTAAATCAGAGTATAAAACCGATTTATTCACAGAAAAGACCTGGGATTGCTTATCACACTTCAGCGATAAACAATCCCAGGCCTTTGTTTCGCATAAATCGGAAAACAAAGTCCAAAAAACTAACTGTGCCGGTACAAATAAATGCATGTCAATACTAAACAAACTGCACTTGTTTTTGTGCCATCATTCCAATAACCATACGCCCATATACTTGAAGATACCAAACTACCAAGCAAGGTAAGCGAAGCTATAATCGCACAACCAATTAAAATGTTATTTGCTAATTTTTGCGTCATAAATCACCATTTTCTGCCTATTCTTAAAAAAACGCGTAAGACTTTGCTCCTCTTCTGAAACAGTAACATTCTCATCAAATGACTTGTAAAACTTGCCATAAGTGATAATAAAATCAAATTTAGTTTTCGAATGCCATAATTGATCTACTTCTCCTAGTGGATACACAATTCCTACTTTTCCTTTTTCAGAGATGACAATAAATATCGAAGAGGTATGCTCTAAGATGCTGGCGCCAGGCGTATAACCCAAAACACGTCTCAAGTTTTTTACCTGTGTACTAATTTATTGATCGGCCCTTGATTACTCTTAAGCTCAAGATTCTTTAATTTCATTAAGCATTAAATATCCACTCGTTTTCATAGAGTGCGTTCCGAACTACTGGCGCGACATTTTGCTCATTTGGTTTACACCACTTATAATCATAAATCTCAGATGAAGCCTTGAAAATCATTGTATTTCTAACAAAGAAGCAATTTAGTTCAACCACCCTATCTGTTTGTTTGTACGCTGGGCCTTGATGCTTAAAAGCCCATCTGATTTGGCTATCATCTATCACTAAAGATAGCTCTTCCTTGAGTTCACGACTTAATGCTTGTTCGAGATTCTCACTTGGGCCTACCTTCCCACCAGGAAAGTAATATGCAGACGAATTAGATTCTCTTGTTAATAAAATCTTCCCGGCATTAATAAAAATAGCATTGGCACAAATTATTTTAGATTTCATTTCGTTTAATAACTCCTCAATCATTTTATTCGTGCACGTAACGTCAACGGCTTGATAATGACATCCAGCGATCCGAATAGAATTGCCTCCAGGATAACATTCATACGCAATCTGTCTCCGACCAAATCCATCACCATCAATATCCCAGCATAAATTAAGAAAATTAGACCACTTTATAGCTGAATATTCTTCTGTCCCCGGTTTTAACAACAATATTTTTAAAGTCTTCAATTGAGACTTGATACTACCAACGAGCAAATATAATCAGACCCTATCAATCACTTGTACTACTGCGTATCTGTATTTAAAGATTTTTAATGCTGAAAAACAGCGACTTCCGTCTAAAAGCACAAATTGATCAGTAGAATAAAGTGGCATCACTAGTTAATATGTTTGTCGACAGTATAATAGTTATAATTGTCCAGAAACATAAAATCGTCGTCTAAGTTCTCACGAATTTTAGGTAATTCCATATTTTTTGTGGCGCCATCCCGGAACTCACCATATTCTCGAATATATCAATCAAAGAGGAGAAAAATCCTTCAATATTCAAAAGAACAATCAGGTTTTGATTTATACCAAGCTGTTACCAGGATAGTACATCAAAAAGTTCCTCGTATACTCCGAAACCACGTGGCAGTTCCCATT
>NZ_JAGYGS010000095.1:0-6976 GCF_018991185.1 Lactiplantibacillus sp. 7.2.4 | reverse complement strand
ACTATATCTGATTTTTTATATTTAAAACATGAAATAAAAAGACTAACTGATACAAAAAAGACTCTAACAATTATTACCCTTCTATTTTCACTTTCAGTAAGTATTTATGTTGCCGCATCTATTGGTCACATTGTAACTAAGGACTATTCAAGTAATACAACTTTTTTTATTTTCGGCTTCGAATCAATAACGATTACATTAACAAGTTTATTTTTTCTATTTATTACAGCAAAAAAAAATATTTTAGACAGAAAAGAAACTATACACCTGGCCCAACAAAAATATTTTGGGCACAATTTAATCATGTTTTTTTCTATGGTTCACTATGTAACAGGATTAACTGATCTTGTATTTATCTTTAGTCTCATATATCTACCGGAGTTTCTTGACTATCTACTTCCAATCCCAAATAATTATCCAGGTAACGTTATTTTCCTTAATCTTCAAAGTTTATTTATTATTATTAGTGTATTCGTCATACCCTTTTTATTATTAATCTGGGTGCCAAAATATTTCAGAAAACAATTAAGTAAAACAAAAAAATAGGGTCCATTACTTACAAATAACCCCTCAAAAACATTGAAAGAATAGCCCCCAATATCTATAATGTAGATATTGGGGGCTATTTTAATTTATTTTTTTATAAGTGCCCCTAAACTATAGCTATTGATTCAAGATTTCATGGGAGCCAGTTGCAACCAATAACAAAATCAATTCATCATGATCTAGCTGATAAATAACAATCCAGTTGTCATAATTTTTACCATAGTTGCCATATCTGGCAGGGTGAAATTCACAATAGCCACGCCAATTTCCTTTTAATGCATGATCTTTAATCTGTTTCAAAACAAGTACATCTTGTTCAACAATTGCTTCTAAACAAGGCTTCAAGACAGTTATTGGGAAATGTTTTTTGACTAGTTTTTTTAATTCACGTTCAAAAGATTTGGTCTGTTTAATTTGCATCTAACTTATCGATCCAATCTTCAAAGTCAGTCAATGAACCAATGTTTTTGACCTGCCCTGTTTCTGCTTCTTTTTTAGCGGCTAAGGCTTCCGGAGAATCTAAAAAGCTGACTAATCGAACTTCATTATTGGCCGCTTTAACTAACGATAAGCGTATATACTCAGAAACGGTTAGCCCTTGTTTTGCTAGATTAGCTTTAGCCCGTTCACTAATGTCAGGTGTTACACGAGTTGAAATTGTCTTGTTTTTAATAATAGTATTACTCATTCTAATCCGCCTCCTTTAAGTTTACCATCGTACTACATTATAATATTCGATTTTTAGGTTTTCTGCAACTAAATTAATTTTAAAGTTGCTCCTATGTCAATAAATGGCACATCTTTTTCTAAACACTCGTTCTAATTCTGTCGGAATTAAACCAACTGATGTAATTTGAGGTTCGGATTACCAAGTCCTCAAAATTGGAAAAAGTTGTTTGAAAGGCAAACTCTCTCTTCAACAATGAGTGAAAAGCTTCAATTGGCCCATTATCATAAGGATAACCTTGTTTTGAGTATGAGTGGCTAATCTGATGCCGTTCAAGTAAAGTTTCAACTTCGTTGCTGGTGTACTGTGAACCCATGTCAGAGTGAAAATATTGTGGCTTTTGATGACATTCAAGCGCCTGATTAATCGTTTCTACAACTAACGTCGCCTCCATCTGACGACCAATCTTGAAAGCAAGAACTTGATGAACCTTTGGTTCGTAAATAGAACTGAGATAAACCCAGGTTCCTGGACGTAATTCCAAATAAGTAATGTCAGCACGCCATATCCTTGCATTGGGCTGGTGCTTGATTAAATTGGGGCGTTGTGAATGATCCACATGAGTGCCAGGTTTTTTAAATCGCCGATTCATTAAAGAGTGAATCTCCATTTCCCTCATTAATCGTAAAATTCGTTTTGACCCAACACAGATGCCTGACTTGCGAAGCACCATCGTTATTCGTGGATAACCATAGGCACGATAATTATTTTCCCAAATCAATTCAATTTTTTCTTTGAGCTGATTATCAACACGTTCGTGTTGACTAGGTTGATATCTTTTCCAATGGTAATAGGTGCTGCGCGGTAATTTCAGTGCCGAAAGAATAATTGATAAGCGGTGTCGCAATAACTGATCTTCTATGAAGACAAGGCAATTAATTCGTCCTAATGCTTTCCCAGTAACACCGCCGCAGCTTTTAAAATTTCAAGTTCCTCCTTTAATCGCTGATTTTCCCTTTGAAGTTGTTTGAATTCTTTGGACGTTACTTCAGTACCGTCTTCTAGCTCAACTGATTTAGCGCCTTTAACCCAATTCCGAATTGAATCGGCTGAAGGACCGTATTCCTTGGATAATTCATCGGATCGTCGTCCCGCTTTAACCATCTCCACAATGGACTTTTTTAAGTCCTCTTCATAACGTGTAACCATAAATAAAAATGCTCCTATGATGATATTTTACCAAACTAGCAAAACTAGTCCGGAATCTCATCATAAAAGCATGTATACTTGTGTATAGTAAGTTTGCTGAACTGCAACAAATACAGGAGGAACAAATGTTTTTAGCAATTAGAGAGATTAAAAAAGAAAAACTACGGTACGGCTTGATTCTAACAGTCGTCGTCTTAATCAGTTATTTGATTTTCATTTTAAGTGCCCTGGCGCTCGGGCTGGCAACAGCTAACACCGCTGCGGTGGACAGCTGGCAGTCTAAGTCCTTTGTAATGACCAAAGACGCTAATGGCAATGCCGGACAGTCATTACTGACAACGAAACAGGTGGATCAGTTAAGCGACGACAAAACCGCAACACTTGGCATTACACCAGTTAATATGAAAATTGGCGGAAAACGTGAATCCGCACAATTCGTTGGGATGAATAACGACGAGTACATCGCTAAAAACCTACAATTAACCAAGGGGCACTTGCCAAAGGCAGCTAACGAAGTCGTCCTCGCTGACTCAGTTGATAAGGATATTTACGGTATGGGGGATAAAATTTCGATTGGGTTATCTGATACGAAATATAAAATCGTGGGTTATGCGAAAAATGCCACGTATAACACCGCACCTGTTATTTATGGCGCGTTAGCGCAATGGCGTGTCATTAAGGGCGTGTCAGATCAATTCCAAGGTAGCGTAGTTACTTCAAAAACGTCACAATCGGTCGATGATAAAGCATTAAAGACTTATTCATACCAAGCCTTTATCAATAAATTGCCAGGTTATACACCGCAAAAAGCGACGTTTGGTCTCATGATTGGCTTCCTGATTGTCATTTCATTGATTGTGATTACCATCTTCCTCTACATTCTAACGGTTCAAAAATTGCCTAACTTGGCAGTTTTGCGTGCACAAGGCATTCCAAATCGTTTCTTGGCCCAAAATACGTTATTTGAGACGTTCTTTATTATGGCAACTGGTATCGTCGTTGGTGCTGTACTATCGGCATTAACTGAATTTGGGATTCCAGATAGCGTACCAATGGCATTTGATTGGGGATTGATGGGACTCATTGCGGCCGGATTGATGGTAACCGGGTTACTGGGTGCAATCATTCCGATTCGTGTGATTAGTAAGATTGATCCGGTATCAGTAATTGGAGGTTAAAAAGATGCGTGAAGAAAAACTAGCCCTTGAACACGTGACGAAACAATTTGGTCAGAAAACCAATTTAGTTACGGCACTAGAAGACGTCAGTTTAGCGTTTAAAGCTGGTGAGGTGTCGCTTATCATTGGTCCTTCAGGATCTGGTAAAAGTACCTTGCTAACCATTTTAGGCGGGTTACAGACACCAACAGACGGCTCAGTTCGTTTGAATGGTCACGACATCAGTGATTTGAGTACCAAAGAAGCCGAAAAAACACGACTTGAACAAATCGGTTTCGTCTTACAGGCGTACAATCTCGTGCCATATTTAACCGTAGCAGACCAATTCAAACTTGTTGACCAGGTGAAGCCTAACAATAACCTCAGTCAAGATGGATTTGACAAAATTATTGAAACGCTAGGCATTCAAAAATTATTAAACAAATACCCTGGCGAATTGTCTGGCGGTCAACAACAGCGCGTTGCAATTGCCCGTGCGTTGTATACAGACCCGGCGATCATCCTAGCCGATGAACCTACGGCAGCATTAGATACGGCACGTGTCAAAGAAGTTGGCCAACTTCTTGCTAATATTGCGCATGACGAGGAAAAAGCAGTCGTCATCGTCACGCACGATGATCGTCTGCGAGAGTTTTCTGATAATGTCTACAAAATTGTCGACGGAAAACTATCTAATACGGACTGATTAACACACTTGCTCTTATGCTGATATTCCGGACTAGTTTTTCTCGTTTGGTAAAATATCATCATAAGAGCAATAGATTATTTAGTTATGTTTTTGTCGAGCTTGCATTTTTGCTAGTCCGCTTGTAGCAAGGGTTTCAGCCCAATATAATAACTAAAATTTATAAGGTTACTTTTCAAATGTGTTGATTATCCATTGCAGAGAAAAGAACACAATAAAAATGATAAGAATAGGAAGCAGTCTAGCCAGCCAAATATTGATGTTTGGATATTGTGACAGAGTATGATAGAGCCATTGGGCAATTATAAAAGCGCCCAATCCGCTGACGATTTATTTGATGTTTTTATACATGTTATTTCTCCAATATATTCATACTAATATAGTACCTATAATACCATTAAACAAAAAAACAGCCCCTATTATCTATCCACTAGATAACGGGGGCTGTTTTATAGGGGCGATTAAAAAAAGGCACAAATAACCCCTCAAAATCATTGTTAAAATAACCCCCAATATCTATAATGTAGATGCTGGGGGTTATTTGTTTTTATATGGTATAAATGACTTCTCTTATTCGTCATTTTTTCGATACCTTTTGGAACGATTTTGACCAGGAAATAAACGATCATGCGATCCGACTCGAATGCCAATTAAGACTAGTTCATCTTTATCAATCGTATAAACCACCAGGCCATCGTTAGTTTCGCTTGGTGTTTTGTTTTTCGGGGTATCTCGTAAGTGAAATTCATTATAACCGCTCATTCGCCGATTAAGCTCATGATCTTCAAATTCTGGTGGTAATTGTTGTTGCTCAAGCAACAGATCAATGGCTGCTCGAACTTCATCAATAATAGATTTGTCTAAACTGGCTAGCCGTTTTAGATCAGCATTAAAGGTTGCACGTGGTTTAAATCTTAGTTTTTTCATTATTTAAACTGACCCCAATAATCATCATCTGATTCAACAATTTCATCGTCAGGTAAAACATGGCGTTTAATTAACTGGTCACGCGCAATTGCATATTCTAACGAACCTTCTTTAGCTTTTAATGCTCTTTCTAGCCAGTCCATTTTTTCTTGTGAAACGATGGCTACTGCGCGACTATTTGAACGAGCAATATAAACGGTTTCATCTTCGTCATTAACTTGATCTAAATATTTTTTTAGGTTAGCGCGAAAATCGCTCTGTGTTAGTGCTAATGTCATATTTACCACCCTTTCATTGTACTTAATATTGTACTTTAACTTGTACTAAAAATCAATTTTTTAAGGAGCTAAAACTATGCAACAAGTTGTCTTACCCATCAAAGATTCAAACGTTCTCAAAGAGGTGCAAGATACCTTACTCAACAACTTTAAAGCTGGCCGGCGTAACTATACCGTTTTTCAAGTTGGCAAAGCTACGCTACTGCGAGTGAGTGATGTCATGCGCTTAAAACAAACCGATATTTTTAATCCGGACGGTTCTATTAAACAAAATGCATTCATTCACGATCGAAAAACTGGTAAACCTAATACCTTGTATCTTAAACCAGTTCAAACGGAGCTCTTATTGTACCGTCAATGGCTACTTGATCATAAACTAGCCTCTGAGTGGCTCTTTCCTTCCATTCAACACCCTGAGCGCCATATCACGGAAAAACAGTTCTATAAAATCATGAGCAAAGTCGGCGATCTGTTAGGAATTAATTATCTGGGTACTCATACGATGCGCAAAACCGGGGCTTATCGCGTCTACACGCAATCAAATTATAATATTGGCTTAGTCATGAATCTGCTCAATCATTCCAGTGAGGCGATGACTTTAGCTTATTTAGGCTTAGACCAGGCCAGTACCGAAACGATGCTGGATCAAATTGATTTTGGTTAGGAGGCTGGCTTTATGGATTTAGATTTTAAATCAAACAAGTATGATCTGTTTGATGATTGGCATCAAAACAAGACTAAACAAGCCTTTACACAAAAGTTGCAGCAACAAGCTCAACTTGAAAAAACACAGCTGCCACAGTTATTGTCGCGTGAAGATTTAAAAATTCGTTGGCAGATGAACTCTCGTCAAAGTGTTCATCAAGTTGCTAGTAAGCCTGATTTTCCGCAACCCGTTTTTGCTTTTAATCATGGTAAGACGCCACTTTACTTAGCAACTGAAATTCAAATTTTTGAAATTAATCACCCCTGGGTGATAACTCCTGGTGCTCGTGTTGCTTATAGTCAGTGGATTCTTCGTAATGTGATTGATTAATCTTAAGATTTAGCGCTGGATTCTTGATAGTTGGCGCTAGCCTTCTAATACAAATAATCCCCACCAAAATGGGATTAAGTCTACCCTTGACACTTGTCAAGGGTATAAGTGCGCATTGACCTCATTTCACTCGGTCTGCTGATAACCATACAATCAATTTTTTTCGTTATTTAATTGAGCATATTTTTAATTCAATTTATGTTTGCACTTAACTAAGTTTGTTATGCTTTAGATACTTAAAAACTGTTGCAGATTCCACTGTTTTAAGCCAATTTTTTTAATCGTTCTGTGCAAAGAATCTTTATAAGTTTGGTAACAAATTTTGAATAACGGTACTGTAAAATCTGTGAATCTAAATTGAAATCATTATTTTGATGTTAGGAGTAATCAAGATGGACGAAAAGAAAGTATTAAAAACCATTGATGAAATGCTTGCTGATCCTTGGCAAG
>NZ_JAGYGS010000094.1:0-6993 GCF_018991185.1 Lactiplantibacillus sp. 7.2.4 | reverse complement strand
AAGGCGCTGCTTTTGTCATTAACATGAAGTTATCACTAAGCTTTTCGTGTCATACCAGTTGCTCCGCTTAGTGCAAAACGGTCTAAAGCGATTTAGTGCTCGCGATGCAGTAATGGTGTCAACATATCAATAATGCCAACTGATGCACTCGGAAAGGCGAACACTTTTTGACTTAGCGTTTCAGCCGTCACACGGTCGGTAATCAGCATCGTCAACAGGTTAATCAAATCTGGTGCGCCGTTACCGTAAATAGCGGCCCCGACCAAGTAGTTTTCTTGGTCAAAGACTAATTCAAGATCAGCTTCAGTCTCATTTTGATATTGAAAGGCGAGTACTTGGCCGTATGGTAAGGCTTGGACATGGTAAGTATCCGGATCGGCCTGTGCCGTGGCGACTGAAACCCCGACTTGTGCCAACCGCGGCATCGTGAAGACGACCGATGGGATGACTGGATAATCAATCGCAGCGGTGGCCCCTAGCAATTGGCCGGCAATGTAGTTAGATTCAAAAGTTGCTGTTGGTGTTAATTTTGGTAGCATCTTACTAATGACATCACCACTAGCATAGATGTTCGGTACATTTGTCCGCAGATGGTCGTCGACAATAATACCGTGACGGTCAGTTTGAATACCAACTTTCTCAAGCCCAAGGTGTTCAACATTCGGGATTCTTCCGGTCGCGCCAACAATGGCGTCACTTTCAATCGTTAAGCCGTTAGCAGTAGTTGCGGTCAGCCCAGTAGCGGATTTTGATACCGACTGTAAGGCTTCATCGAAGTGGAATTGGACGCCCGCTTGTTCAAGGTGCGTAATCAGCTTTTGAACGTGATCTTGATAAAATGCGGGCAAGGCGCTCGGTGCAAATTCGATGATGTGGACCTCTGAGTCGAGTAAGACCGCCATATCAGCAAATTCCAACGAGATAATACCAGCACCAATGAAAGTCAGGCGTTTAGGCATCGTTTCTAAATCTAAAAAGTCGCGACTGTCTAGCATTAACTCAGCACCAGGAATTGCTAGCTGTGCGGGACGTTGCCCTGTTCCGAGTACAATCGTATTCGCAGTATAGTCAGTTCCAGCGACTTGTACCGTGTGAGCATCAGTCAGTTCACCACGACCAGTAATGACAGTAATACCGAGTTGCTTGAAAATTGCCGTCATCTGAGTCGACAATGGCTTGATCACACTTTGTTTATAGGCCATTAATTGTGACCAGTCGATTTTAGGTGTCTCGTTGACCCCGATGCCTTGGTATTGTTTGAGTTGTTCAGTTAGTTCGAATGGCCCATCTAACAGAATCTTGGCGTCACAGCCAAAGTTTGTACACGTCCCGGCAATTGTGTCCGCTTCAATGATGGCTACCTTTCGCTTTGCCTGTGCCAACGTGACTGCTGCATGCCATGTTGCGTGACCACTACCAATAAAAATTGTGTCAAAATTTGCCATATCCGGTTCCTCCTTGAATTAGTGAAGCATTAATTAGAATAAACAGTTAAATGGACGGTCGTGCACGATTGAAACGACCAATAAAATTGGCCCTTTAGGCCAAATCTTGCGACAAGGTATCAACGATCTTTTGATTTAACGCTAATGCTTGCTGATACTCGTCACTGGTTAAGTGATAACGTCCAATACAAGTTGCGATGGCGGTCTCGATTGCCTGGCGCTGGGTCTTGCCCTGCTCAGTCAAATGAATAATGAGTTGGCGGCGGTCATTGGCTGGACGCTCGCGCCATAACCAACCGGCATCGTCCATGCGTCGCAGCAGTGGTGTCAATGTATTACTGCTTAGCCGCAATACCGTCCCAAGCTCATGCAGCGACTGGTCGTCATGCTCCCACAAAGCCATTAACACGAGATACTGTGCATAGGTCAGTTTGAATGGCGCCAACGCTTCAACGTAAAACTTGTTGAATAACCGATTAGCATTGTAAATACTAAAACATAATTGGTTAGCTAGCTCAATCTCAGGTGTCATTATCGGTGCTCCTTTCAATCGTGTGCGATTGATTATTAGTATAAGCGCCCTAACGGCAAAAAGCAAGGCGCTTTTATGCTTAGGACACTTTAAATTTAATTAAGTTAACGATAGCTGTTGTGACGGTTGATTGGCCATAACAACTTAATTAATTGCTAGACCCAATTATACTTCGTCCACAGGTCTGATCATCAATAAATCCGTTTGCCGATCAGTGCCCATCACAAAATCGTGTGCGCTGAATTGGCGGAAGCCCCATTTGGCATAAAAACGTTTGGCGGGTTCATTGTGTTCCCAAACACCCAGCCAAATTCGTTGCTTACCTGCCTGCTTGGCCGTTGTCAGTGCAAACTGCATCAATTGGCGACCGAGTCCCCGATGCTGATAACCCGGACGAATGTAGATCCGCTCCACTTCGAGTGTATCCTCTCCCATCGCTTCCGACTGGGCATCATCAGTATTTAGCTTCAGATAGCCCATGATTTCATTATCCTGGCCAATGAAGAAAAAGCTGGAATGAGGATTGGCTAGTTTCTGTCTCAAGCGTGTTTAGTTGGTAGGCCTGCTGCAGGTACGCCTGCATGTTGGCCGCCGTGTTCTGTGCGCCAAAGGTATCTTGGAAGGTCTCGATACTAATTTGCTGTAACGTTGGTGCATCAGCGACGGTTATTGGTGTAATTGTAACTTGGCTCATGTGGTTAGTCCCCTCTCTCAATTGGTCATAAAAAAACAACCCAGAAGTTGCGCATGACAATTATCATACCGCACAACTGGGTTGTTGTTAAGTTACTTGGCTTTCTTACCCCATTCTGGAATAATCTTACCATCTTCACTGATAGCTAAACCATCAGCATTTTCAAGTTCAGCTGCATTTGGATCTTCAAAGTTGTTCTCAAGTGCATCGACAAAGCGCGCCGTTGAACGACCATCTAAATCATCAAAGAAGAAGTCGACGAAACCATCGAGCTTGGCCTGATCAATTTTCGGATGCTTCAACTGTTGGATCAAATCACCGGTGTTTTCGGCTAAACTACCTGGAATGAAGTCAAAGTAGTTGAAGTAGAAACTCCGGGACTGCATGTAGTCGGCTAAATCAGGCGCAAAGAAAATCATCGGTCGTTTGAGTAAGGCATATTCAAAACAAACGGATGAATAGTCCGTGATCAACTGGTCAGCGACTAATAACAAGTCATTGATTTCGCGGTAATCTGAGACATCGTAGTAAAAGTCAGAGTACTCGTATGGAAGTGTCGGTTTGTTTTGCACGAACGGATGAATCTTCAATAGGAAGACATAGTCCTCATGCAGGGCTTCGTATATTTCTTTGAAATTCAACATTTCAAATGGATAGTAAGCCGATTGTTGCCCATTACCACGGAACGTTGGCGCAAAGAGAATCACTTTCTTACCCTTAATGAAAGGCAAGTCGTCTTCTAAGCGTTCGCGAATCGCCTGTTTCTTAGGCTCGTCGAAGAAAATATCAGTCCGCGGAATACCCAACGGTGCGATTTTATCAATCGAAATCCCGAATCCTTCAGCATACTTATCCGCGATATTGTGCGATGAAACCAGCGCTTCAGTGTAGTTACGATGATTAAGTGACTGAATCTTGGGACCACCTGGCATACCTAGACGACTATAGCCAAAGGTCTTAAACGCCCCAACGGCATGCCAAACTTGAATTAAGTCGGCATTTTCGCGGATTCGCAACGGATAAACGAGCGGATAAAAATCATCTAGAATCACATAGCGACTGGTCGCGAGCGCTTTGGCTAACGTCCGAACTTCCTTCCAAGTCTTCTTAGTCTTGATGCTTGGCTTTAAGTAAAAGGAAATCTTGAAGTCGGTATTGCGGCGCTTGAGTTCCTGGTAAATGAACTCAAAGTTTCCAGAAATCGTGACCCGACTATCCGAAACAAATGAGATTTGCTTCTTATGGATCGGTTGTAAACTATACCAGCGATACCAGGCTTTTAGCGCCCGACGTCTGATAGCCCGCATCGCCGCGCTCTCAAGACCGACCGTATCATCAAATTCATTTTCAAGCGGATTAACGTCACTCAGTTTGTATGAGGTGACCTTTAACGCTTGTGAGGCCAAACTATACCGGAAAATCAAGCTGTATGACTTGTTACTCTTGGCAGAATAACTCGTCATCTTAGTGGTGTAGTTTAAATCTTGATGAATATCGACGATTTGCCCGATCGTGGTCCGTCGAATGAGCCAACCGTTACCAAGGTATTGCTCCAACTGTAGCTTCATTTCATACGTCCCAGGAACTAATGGTTTGCCATCTGAAATCGTTGAGAAATTGATTTCACCGTGATAACCCGATGCCGGAAAATCCGGCCGGTCGACGGTGGTATTGACTAATGGCACGGCAATCTCATCGCCTTGATCATTAATTAAAATCAAGCTCTTGACGATTCGTTCTGCATCTTTTTCTGGATACTTCTCAAACCAAGCGGCACCTTCGATGACCAAGAAGGAACTATTAAAGTCCAGCTTGGTCACCTGCCGTTTGATTAACGATTCCGCATCTTTTGCGATTCGTTGCGAGTTCATGAATTCAAGCGCATCACGTGATAGCTCCGTTGACTCGGTCGTTGGTTGTTCCTGAGGTTGAACCGGTCCCCGCCGGCCATAAACGACACGCCGCGCGATTCGTTTTAATCGTTGTAACATAAATTATGCGCTCCCTACTAGATAATTAGAGTTGTTTCATTAAAAATTGAAACACTCGTTGGGCGTTGTGTCCGTCCTGATGTGGAAATGTCTTTTGCTTTAACTCGTGAACATAGCTCAAGTCGAGTTGGTCCAAATCATGCGCAATGAAGCTTATGAGCGCACCGGCCTCATCAAAGTGTGGTGCCCCGAGATAGTGATAATAATCGACGTAAAAGCCATTTTTGGCCATATACTGCTCATAATCAGGCGTAAATAGCAAAATTGGCCGCTCAAAATAACTAAAATTAAGCGACAATGACGAATAGTCGGTCACAAACACATCAATCGTCGGCATCAACTGCTTAACCCGTGTGGCATCTTGGAAAATATGCACATTCTTGGGCAACTGCCACTCAGGCAAGCTGAGGTATGGATGCAAAGAGACGTAAATTTCCCATGGTTGTTTAAGCTGTTCACTAGCCGTAATCAACTCATGTATATAGTGTAACACTTGTGCCTCACCATTTGCATCTGGCCGATAAGTCGGTGAGTACAGCAAGCGTTTGGCCCCAGCATGTGGTTCTGGACGTTGCGCCATCAACGCATCCATCATTGGCTCACCCGTCGCAAGCACATGGTCCGGCTGAATATCAAAAGCCGCCACGTAAGCCGGTTTATCCACTTCTGAGTTGATAAACACCCAATCATAATTGGTATGCGGCTTGATGACGCTATCATCAGCGGTCGGCAAGCTGAGTCCGAAGTGTTTTAATGAGCCGATGGCGTGCCACAGTTGAACGACCTGATTATTGGGATGCTTATTAATCGCATACAGCGGGAAAAAATAATCATCGATGATAAACATTTCAGAGCGTGCCAACAGTCGTAATGCCTGAACTGACGCCAATAAAAATCCAAACTTGCTTTTTAGTGTCCGATCATAGTGATAGCAGAAAACTTTCAAATCCATGTCACTGTCTTCCACGAACTTAGCATGTAGGAATTTAAGATTATCGGTGAGTTCAGGACTCCGCATCGTGGCAAACGTGACCCGATGTTGCTTGGGGCCGCCCAACCAATAGAATAGTTGATATAAGCCATTGAAACCAGCTCGTAGCAATAATAGCTTTAACGTTTTTAAATTTAAACGTCCCACTCCATCACCGCCTTGCCCCAATAGTTGGTTAGGGCGCCTTCAAAGAAATCGGTTATATCCTGAATCGTGCTGACCTTGCGCGTGAAGCCGACCAAGTTCTGTAGTCGTTCACGGGTAACCGGGCTCTTGGTCAAAATGTCGATGGCCCGTTGGAAATCAGCGCGACCACTCCGACTTACGCCACGTAGCGTCAAGCCTTCTGCTAAAACGGAGCGCGTATCGATGCCAACTGGATCTTCGGAAACACCCATTAAAATGGCTGTTCCCATTGGACGAATGTGCTGAATGATTTGGGCGATTGCTGATTCACTACCGCGACCACCAGTACATTCAAGGGCCTGACTAACTTGTAAGTCGCTTGGAATATCGTCGACTAAGTAGGTCTTGTCCGCAAATGAGAAGTAATCCAGCTTGGAACGGTGACGGCCAAAAATCATCAACTGACTGTCTGGAAAGATCTGTTTGACTAACGTGGCCGTGATAAAGCCGAGATTACCGTCACCCCAGATGCCAATGATCTTGCGGTCCGCATCCATGACTGCTTCAAGCTGGGTCAACGCGTGTACGCCAACTGAAACCATTTCAATGAAAGCTGACATTTGGTGATCAAAGTTGTCTGGTACGACGATTGCCCGGTCGCGATGGAGACTCACATACTCTTGCATAAAGCCATCATAGCCACTGGAACGGAACTTAGACGTTGGTAAGTAGTTTTCTTTGATGATTGGGTCCGTTTCAAAAGGCGTATTAGGCACCATAGCCACTAGCGTCCCCGGCTTGAATTTATTTTGGGGATCCTTGACCACTTCGCCAACGCCTTCATGAATCAAAGCCATCGGTAGTTTTTGTCGTAACGTCGCTTGTGGCCGCTGCCCAGTAAAATAGCGCGCGTCCGCATGACAAACGGATAAATACTTTGGCCGTACCACAATATCATTATCAGTAATTTCTTCCGCGACGGTCTGAACTTCAATCTGGCGAGGATCTACTAATCGATAAACTTGATTTAACATACTAGTCCCTCGTTTCTACTAAAGCTGATGCAACCCGCAAATCATAAGGCGTGGTAATCTTAAAGTTATAGTTTTCGCCACGCACCATGGTCACTTCTTCGCCGGCCAACAAACAAATCTTGCATGAATCTGATAGCGTTGCTTTTTGGGCATCGGTCAAGGCGTTGTATGAGTTAACTA
>NZ_JAGYGS010000093.1:0-7131 GCF_018991185.1 Lactiplantibacillus sp. 7.2.4 | reverse complement strand
AAAAAGGTCCCAACACCAATTCGTGTCGGGACCTTTTATTGCGAGTGCCAGTACCGTATTAACGGCGACCGCACCCAATCTTTATCATTAACTGAATTCCATATCGTGATGATTCGTCTTGGCCAATTGACTGACGATTTGTAACCAATCCTTCATGCTGACCATGACAGCTGAATCTTGGGTATTGGGATTTTCCACCTCAATGGTATCGTGGCCTTGATTAACAATCGTTAACAACTGGTTGATATTTTTCTTTGCTAATGCGGTAGTAACTTTTTTCATACGCCCATCTCCCAATCCGTTCCATAATTGTTGCCATTGTGCACCAATCAACGAAGTGCGTCAAGCAGTGCGAGCAATTATTCAAGTAACTGAGCAATATTCTACACTATCCCAGCGGGCGTTGCACCTAAAAGGACCGCATTTTACCGAAAATTAAAGTCGCGGGGTCTTGAACATCGACTTGAGCACGTTGCGGATGATTTTCATCTGTTCCGCTGTAATTGGCTGACCGTCGTATTCAAACTGGTTTTTCTTATTCTCGACCACTTTTTTCAAATCAACGGCAGCGGAATTGGCGCCCTTGGCAGTCGGTTCTTTATCCTTACCAACTAGTTTGGTATAACTCGTTCCTAACACCTGGGCAACTTCTTTCAAGGTCCCCACTGACGGTGTGTGTTTCTTCCAACTATAGATGGCGCTGGCACTTAGGCCTGCCAACGTTGCCACTTCAGCCAAAGTCAAACCGTTCTTCTTTGCAAACTGACGAATATTTTTGAGTAATTCACCATTATCGATCTTCAAAAAAGCCATTTCGGTCACTCCTGTCAACATTCTAATCTCTGAATTGCCAAGCTATTCAAGCTGTTCCCATCTTTTAAATAAACCGCAATCACGTTGCAACATCCTTGTCACATTCACCGCTTATGATAGGGTCAACGTTTGATAATGAAATGGGACACGGGGATTTCGGGGAGGAAATACATAATGAAACAACGTCTTATCGCATTAATCGTTGCCATTGTCGGTCTGACTGTCGGTCTGTGACACGCCCCTGCTGTCGAAGCACAAGCTACCAACCGGGTCATCACGACCACGTCGGTCACCAAGACGGCGTATCTGACTAAGAATTCACAGGGTGGGCTCTACCAAATGAGCGGTCCCGCCAACAATACCAAAATCAAATCACTCGGTAAGCTGCAGCGCTACGGCAACCCAACGTGGTTCGTCACCAAGCAACGGCAAGTCCGGCTCGCCAACCGCACCACCGCCAAGTATGCTTACGTCACGAGTGCCAACAATCGTGTCAAGGGCTGGGTCAAGACGGGTTCCATTAAGAAGAGCACGCGTTCCTTCACGAACCTTTACAACGTCGCCAAATCCAAACTTGGCCACCGCTACGTCTACGGTGCAGTCGGCCCCAACACGTTTGATTGTTCCGGCTACACCAAGTACGTCTTCAAACAAGCGGCTCAAACGAACCTACCGCGAGTCGCACAAGCGCAGTACCGGCAATATCGCAAGATTTCCAAGCAACGCGCACAAAAGGGCGACTTGGTCTTCTTCGGTAGCAACACCGGCTCGATCTCACACGTCGGTATTTACGTCAGCGGTGGTAAAATGATTGACGCGCAGGATAACGGCGTCAAAAATGAAAAAATCTACGTTCCCTGGTGGCACGCTGTCGGTTATTGCCAGCCCGTCAATTTTGGCGCTTAACTAGTCAACCTATGCCATCACCCATCGGACCCTCAGGCTAGCTTGTGGGTCCTTTGTTATTTTCGCGATTATCCTGACCGCTGTCAACTGTGACGGTCAGTTCGGACTGCATCCGACTTAACTGGTGCTGTCTGGCGCTCGAATCGCCGCGGTTTCTTGGGATGATACGCATTGTGTTAATTCTTAAAAGCAGCCAGCTTAGGACCCGCTGGAAAAAACGCGAACTTGCGTAAACCTGCTGTTGTGGCCGCGTCCTACCCCGGCTTCCAGGCATTTCTGACAACGCTGGAACGCGATGGACACAGATTTAAGCCGACAACCCACGTCTTAAATACTGGTCTTTCACTAACCAAGCACAAGACGCTTGCTAAGTGAAATTTCATCGCTGAGCATTGTCAGAAACACCTTCCAGCCTGTATCCCATTCAAAGGCTGAAAAGTGTGGCCCCCCAACTTTTTGATAAACTAGTCGTTGATTCTTAGTAAACAGTCATTTGACATGAATCGTGATTGAACCATGCCATCTGTTAAGTTCAAAGACAGCAATTGTAACATTTTGCTTTAAGACTTATTTCTGATGAAAGCTATCATACTCGTGTTCAAATTACGGGAGCCAGCAGCGACGCGGAACATGTCAGAATTCTTGCTAGTCACCCAAGATACAAAAGTCTAGAATGCTAAACGGGTAGTAAATCTATCTTCCAAGGCTATGAATATTTTCTATCAAAATTGATCAACAATCTTCTGACCACCATATCATTTTCTAAATGGGACAAGTATCTAAGCGCTCAATAAATCTTCATCGATTCTGATTCAAACTTTGTATGAAGGGCCAGTCACCTAATATTCAGTGATCAATTGCACCAAGTTAGGTGGTCGTTCATCTGCCATTCGAGTGGCTTCCCGACTGGAGGGGCTGGCTGACAATGCTCAGTAGCCAAATTATTCTTAGCTGGAAGTGGGTTGCTTCCGGCTTAGAATAAGACTCGTATTTGAAATTGCGCAGTGGGTTTCTGCGTGAATTCAAATCGATGTCGGCTTACGTTCCAGCAATTGTCAGCCGGCCCCGGAAGTCGGACTAAGGCGCGCATCGGCTGACGAACAGTAAACTAGCCAGCACGATTGAACCATCTTTATGACGAATATCCACATACGTATCACGTATTTATCGATAACAAAAGGGAGCGCCGAAACGTGGCTGCTCCCCTTGTATTTTAATTACGCCGCTGACAAACCGTCAGCAGAGCTATTGCCGACGTGATAGTTCTTGATAGCGACTATACCAGATATCGATGTAGTCTTGTGAAAACGGGCCTTTTTTGTGCTTGATCCAGTCAACCAACACCTTCACATTTGCTTTTAAAATGCGATCAGTATCGGCTGAATAGTGCCACTGGGCGCCGTGTTCTTCGTACTCATCAACATCTAACAACCGGCGTTCACCATCCGGAAAGACTTTGACATCCAAATCATAGTCGATGTACTTCAAAGCCTCTTTGTCTAACACATATGGTGATGCCAGGTTGCAATAGTATGAAACGCCGTTATCGCGAATCATCGCCACGATATTAAACCAATAATGCTTATGAAAATAAACGATTGCTGGTTCCCGCGTCACCCACCGACGGCCATCATCTTCGGTGACCAGTGTGTGATCGTTACAACCAATTAAGACGTTCTCGCTTGTTTTGAGTACCATTGTATCGCGCCAAGTTCGATGTAAACTTCCGTCGTGCTTATAGCTTTTGATCGTAATGAAGTCGCCTTCCTTAGGTCCTTTCGCCTCGCGCGCCATATTAACCCAACTTTCTAACTGAGGGTAAATTTTCATCGAATTTCATTAAACATTATACCAGATTTTTATGGCGTGCGGGCAGGTAATTCGACCTTTTCACTCATCCGCGACTTGTTCGTCGATAAATCGGTTAATTTCATCCATCATGAAGCCCTTTTGAAACAGGCTGCGTTTGGTCCGCATCGCCCGTTCGCGAAAGCTGTATTTGCGATTCCGTTGCCAGAGCTTGGTGCCTTGCGTGACGAGGGCTTGCCACTGTTCATCTTCATCCGGTTGAAGGTCTAAGCCGGCAATCGCGGCCGTAATCGTGTCATTGTCAAAGCCCTTGGTCATCATGCCTTGGCGCACCTTTTGTTGCATCGTCTTAAACGCCTGTTTGTGATAACGTTTGGCAAGCTTACGGGCTAATTCACTGGCGTTGTCGATTTGTTCGTCTGGACTAAATTGCCCGGCTAATGCGTCGTCAATCAGCTGTTCACCGACTCCTTTTTGGCGTAGGTTCTGGCGAATCACCCGCGGCCCCTTATCACTGGTCCGTTTGGCCGTGCGTACAAAGGCATCCGCGTACTGCTGGTCATTTAACAATCGCAGCTCGCGCAACTGTTGCATGGTTGCATCAATCACGGGCTCCTCGATTTCTTCATCACGCAACTTATCATGGACTTCCTTTTCCGTCCGTAACTGGTGCGACAAATAATCCAACGCTCGCGTGTACGCTCTGGAAACGTCATCTGCGGCAATCATCGCCGTTTGGAGCTCAGCATCGATTTCCATGCCCTTGAAGACTCGAAACTTGATCATCACCGATTCACTGATGGGAAACGCATACTTGCCATCGAGATAAATATTGTAGCGCCCCGCCCGTTTTTGCGCGACGATCTTCGTCACTTTCTCCGTCATGCTTATCCAGCCTCCGATTCAATTAATGGTTGACTATAGTGTACCTAAAAATCGCTTAGTCAAACAACTAATTTCCTCGGGATGGGCCTGAATGCCGAAATAATCAACGACCGTATCCGCAAACCGGTTCAGATTTTGGGCGTCCGTCCCATCTAACTCACTCGCCGCTTGATTGGGCGTGGCGCGTCGTTGGTGGTAATTACTGACGCCCTGCTGTAATTGCCGGCCTTTCTTCAATTGACGGTCGACCATCGGCAGGCTCATATCGATGAGTAACCGGATGCCGCCCGCATAGACTAATTCAGTCATCAGTGGCCGTTCCACCGCATCGATCAGGTACAGCCCGTTATACCAGTTAGCCATCCCGCGTTTGGCCGAGGTCTGAGGCATCAGAATCGCTTCCCCGTGAATAATCGGCAACTTATGCGGTGAGAGACCTTGATCAGTAGCGACGGCCCTGACCAAATGCGAACCTGAAAAACCTAATTGACGCGAATAGCGAATCATCAGTTGGCGCGTGCTCCATTTGGACTTCAAAATACCCCGTTGACGGTCAAAAACCAACGCCTTCTCTGGACATTTTAAGTGCCCGATGTCAAGTAGATAAAATGTCTGTAAAACGTCGATTTTGTCACTTTCTAAACGTGTAGCGTATTTGACTAAGCGTTCTGGCTGCCGGGTGTCCCAGCACCCAACATCGTTATACCAGAACGGATTCACGGTGGTGCTGACAATGTTATTTTGGTTCATGACTCACAAACCCTTCAAAATCTGATTTTGGTCTCTAATATTGATAATTCTGCACGCACCCCTACTGCAGGCATTAGATTAATCCCATCATATCAATAGTGCTCAATCTATCCTAGTACAATGCTCGCAATTGATGGAATTCTCATTGGAAGATTAATAATGAAAGCAAATCGTCATCTTTCATTCATTTTTCACACCCAACAATCGGTATTTGCCTTCGCTACACTGGAGTCAACCTTGGCCAAGGGATTCAAATCAAACGAGGAATAACTTCATGCACGCAGACCGTTTAGATAATCAAGCCGCGTTCGACTTGCTCGCGGAACCAGAACACCAACGTCTCCTCTATGGCGCCTTGAAAGCGGCCAACATCACCCGCTACCACCCGCAATTCGAGGATTGCGTCACAGTTGCCCACCTGACCTGGTTGGCCGCCTATCAGAATTACGAGCCAGAATTACCCGCCAATCTGCCGGACTTTCGTAAGTTCGCCTTTCGCCGCATCAAATGGCGCACCGTCGATTATTTACGGCAACAGACGCTCCGCACCCAGTCACAAGTCGACTTGGAACACGCCTTACCAGTCGCAATCGACCCAATGAGTGACCAGGAAGCCCACTGGCAACTTTCAGCGCTACTCACAGATTTATTGCGCCAATGCCGTCCCGGCGAGCGCATCTACCTGACTGAATTCTTTTTGGAAGAACAATCCGTGGCCGATATCATGCGGACTCACGGCGTCAGTCGGCGCACCGTTTATAACTGGCGGGCCAGTCTGTTGGTGAAGGCACATCGGCTGTATCAGGCCGCCGATGCGCAAGATTGAGCCCTGGTGGACGGGGATTCGCTGATCGTGGTGGCAATTGAACTGCCGGCAAATTCTCAGTTGGTCGCAGCTGGCAGCTGATTAGTCGCTAGCCGGCAACAGTCGGTAAATCACCAGTGGTTACTTCGTCAATAGCCAGAGAGTCACGAGCATTCTAGCACGATAATTTCTACCGGCCAACGCTCCCATCATCGGCGGGCACGCGCACGATAAAAAACCACGTTTCAGGATAGAAAGGACTTTACGCCATGCACACTTGGTTGAACACACAGCTCATCATGGTCGCCACCGACCATCAGCACCGACTTCACCGCCAAACTTGGCACAACTGCCGCAACTTGACCGACGCGGATTTGGCCCGATTACTTCCCATTTTCACCCGGTTAGTTGGCGACGCGATGGCGCATGTCGAGCTTCACATGACCACTGAATACGCGAATTAACGGCATTTTTAAAAAAGTTTGTCAAAAAGTTGCACAAAATGGCCTGCTCAGCCGTCTGTATTAATGTAAGCTGGCCAGCCTACCACAACAACTCTAGGAGGAACTACAACATGACTAAAACTTGGTTAAAAGCAACCCTGACTGTTCTAACGACAACTGATCTGGACGAACAACGTAAGCACACGTTTAACGGCATCGCCCAGGACGCGACCGACGAACAACTTGCCGCTTTTGGTAAAGTTATCGAAGTTTTGACGGGTGACCAATTCACTACCGCCAACTTGGCAAACGCCTACCGCTACGAACCACAACCCGCTGCTTAATACACCCACATCCTTAGGAGGAACGCCATGAAAACCTTAGACTTAAGCTTTAAGACCAGCACCAACAAAGTTCACCACTTGAAATTACACTACGCCAACGACAACTTGAGTAAGGAAGTCGTCAGCCAAGCGATGGCTGATCTGGCTGCCACGAAGCTCTTCGCCAAGGACGGCGAAAACTTAGTCGCTGAACCATTAGCCGCTAAGTACGTCGAAACGATTGAGACACCAATTATCACCGCACCAAAGGCTTAAGCGTATTTCCCGTTGTTACTAGTAATCCCCGGTCAGGCATTTGCTGGCCGGGGATTTTTTAGGAGTGCGCCCGGCATGGGTGATAACTAGGCGGTGCAAGTCCGCTGTGGGCCGTAGTAGT
>NZ_JAGYGS010000092.1:0-7258 GCF_018991185.1 Lactiplantibacillus sp. 7.2.4 | reverse complement strand
TAGCCTGCTCAATTTAACTGAAAAAAGTGGCTTTTCTTGGCAAGGTTGATTGTGTCTAAGCATCACGATTCGTGCACTAGTATGTCTCGATCGCAAGCAGTTCTCATTTAGCGGCATCAGTTTTTAATGACGATTAACTGGCATAATGCTACGTTACTATTTTTTTGTTAGAAACAGTGACAGGTGAGTTACAATTTTATCTATAATCGATAAAGTTTCAGCCATTAGCCACTTTTGGGGAGTGAGATGAAAGTGATATTGGCCGATTCCTAGGTCGAGGATGCTTTGAACTCTGACGTTGTGCGGATGACTATGGATGTGATGATGGAATTTATAGGTCAAAGTGGTTGGGATGGTTCGTAAGAATGGGCGCGATGTGGTACGCCTGTTTTAGGATGCGAGGAGAATGTTGAATGTTAATCAAGACGGGAAGATGGATTAAGAAGGCCTTCATCGGGATATTGCTCTTTATGTTAGTTCAAGTCCCTGTTTTGGCAGATGGCTATTGGCCTTGGTGGGGAGAGACTCAGAGCGACGTTCAGGTGTGGCAACATTGGGGTGCCCTGATAGGCTTAACCGTAGTTGTGGGAATTGTGGTCCTCATAATTTATAAAAAAGTCAATTTTGCGGATATGAGCGTTAAAAAAATAACAGTATCGATGGCTGTAAAAGCAATTGTGGTTGCAATCATCCTCGTATTGCTTGAAATGGTCATTGCCGTGGTCTTTTCGAAACAACCTGAGTCAGAAAACTATGAAATTGTTCAGTTGATCCGTAGTCCACTGGGGATCCTAACGCTAGTCTCTAGCAATATCGTGAGTCCAGTACTTGAAGAACTGTTATTTCGAGGTGTGATTCAAAGTGTTTTGCGTGAAGCATTACCTGGCGTTCTGGCTATCATACTGACGAATATATTATTTGCTTTGGGGCATGGCTATCAGCTGGGAAGTACATTGGGGATGTTTGTCGTAGGATGCGGTTGCTCGTGGTTATTGATCAAAACTAAAAATTTGAGCGTGCCCATACTGAGTCATATGACGATTAATTGGCTGGTCACACTTATCAATCTGGTGGCAATATAGTTGGTAGCTGAAATAACTGGATTTCGGTAGATTGACCATTGCCAGTCAGTGTTTGCAGTCGGTTAAGATGTGGATAAAACAGTAAAGAATATTTATCCACAGGGGATAACTTGGCGGGATTGGGTTAGTTGACAATGTAATCGCGGCTTTGAGTTATTCATTGAGCGTAAATGCGGTGCATATTTATTCAATAGCTGGTTTCGGCGGATGTTGAGACGGCCAATCGGTTCACGGCAGCGTAGTTATTAACATTGAGTGGGGATAATTCGTTGGGTAAGGTGAAAAGTTCAGGTTAATGGGGATAATCAGAACTTGTGGTTGGATAGTGGCTGATGGGTTCCTTTATTTGTCGTAAATGAAGTGTGATTGAAATCTAGATGACACTATAATTGAGACATGGTCGCAATACAGGTACAATCTGGACTAAGGTACGGTTGAGTGAACAATTAAATTCATTGGATTAAGGCGTGCACGAATCAGCCTACTTAAAAGTTTTTCAGTTTAAACATAACCACGGAACATGCAACGCGTGGCACTAGGTAAGTTGCTAATGATTGACCATGCTGAAATGATTAAGGGTTTGAAAATGCCACCCGCAAATCATTTGGAGAAGCTATCACAGGATCGGCTGGGACAGTACAGTATTCGAATTAATAACCAATATCGAATTTGCTTTACGATTCAGAATGGCAACGAGTTTTATGACGTTGAGATTGTAGATTACCATCGTGGGTAGGAGATTAAAAGCTATGACTGAGATGCCAACACCTAAGATTCGTGAAATCCTTGAAGAAGAATTTATGGCGCCGTTGCAGATTTCTGCGTGTTTTTTGGCCAAGCAGATTGGGGTGCCTACTTCACGAATCCAAGATTTGTTACATGACCGTCGACAAATTACTGCAGATACCGCATTGCGATTAGGCCGGTTCTTCGGGGTATCAGACCAGTATTTTCTAGCGATTCAAAATGCCATTGAAATACGTAAGCTAAAGCAACGCAATAGTGCGGCCTATGCGCAAATCAAACAATATCAAGTTAGTTAATCTGACCCGCGACCGCCGCTAGTACCAGTCATAGACGCAGCGCACTATCTAATTGCCGGATACGGCTGCACTTAAGATGCCCACTTGTGGATAAAACAAAGTCTTATTAGTTATACACAGGTGGATAAGCGTATATAAGTGAAGCCCCACTATCCACAGTGACCTAATCAATAGTCGTCAGACGTAAAAAAATGACATTTAACACAGCCAAGTGGGCCGGTTAAATGTCATTTTTGAGTATCATAATTTTACTAAGTTACACGCGTACTTGATGTTCAATGGTAAATAGCGTCGGGTCCAGTTGGGCAATCAGCGGTGAGACGTCCCCGATGCTGAGTAGCGTCAAATGATGCATTGCGCGGGACGCAATCGTGTAGAGAATCCCGATTGAATTAGCATCCGGGTAATTAGTCGCGGAGACATCGTAAGCAACGACCGCGTCAAATTCTAGCCCCTTCGCCAGGTAGATTGGCATGACGATGACCCCCTGCGGCATAGTGCGGTCGCTATCGGTCATTAGCGTTGTCACCGTATGATGCTTCAGATATTGGTAGACTTGCTTGCTTTCCGCGAGGTCCTTAGTGAGGACAGCGACTGTGTGCGTCGTTTGAAGTTGATGGTCAACTTCGCTACGCAGACTGCTAAGCGCTGCGTCTTCACCATAGCGAATCATGACTTTTGGCAAGTCACCCTTACGCGTAAACGCCTGGATCTGGTCACCATCGGGCAATAGCGCTTTGGCAAAGTTCGTGATCTGTTCAGTCGAACGGTAGCTTTTATTCAAGGTAATCAAGTTTGCTCGGCGCACGTTAAATGCCGCCTTGAGTCGTTCCAGCAATTGCTGCGGCAACTCGATACCTTTGAATAAGGCTTGTTCACTGTCACCTAACAGGGTGAACTTAGCCAGTGGAAAGGCGTGCTTGATGTAGAGCAACTGAGCCAATGAATAATCTTGCATTTCATCGACGAAGATGTACTGCATCCGCCGATTCTGACCACTACCGGTTAAAACGTCGCGTAATAATAACAGCGGCGCACAGTCGACCAGTGCAATGCGGTGGTATTCCACGGCAGCTTGGTAAGCCTTGATGCGTTGCTCCCACTGTGCGGCGGGAATGTCATTAGGCCGGTCGACTTGGGCTAAGAAATCATTATATTGTTCATAAGTGTCTAAGAAATAGCCGTTATAGATGGCGTCGTATACTTGTCGGAGCCGCTTGGTCACGATTTGTTTACCAATATAAAAGACTTCATCGTCGAGCGATTGGAAATCCCCGCGGCGCTTGTTGCCCAGCAAGTCGTGATAGGCTTCGTCGCTTAATTGGTCGATAATATCGTTGACCCAGTCGGCTTGAGCCTCGTCATCGATGCGGTGCTTTAACCGTTTGATCAGCGTATTCTTGATGGCGAGGAAGCGGTCAGCCGGTTGCATCGCTTTAGGAAGAGCTGCCGCGATTTTGGTAATCACTTCTTTGGCGAAGAACACCTCGCCGTTGAAGACGATGTTCGTGAAGCGCAATTGGTCGGCTGGTAACTGGTGACAGTAGTCATCGACTTGGCGCATGAAGTCGGCACTTTCTTGGAAGTCACGAATGGCCGGCGTCAATTGCGTATTTTGCCGGTCACTTTCGTAGCGTTCGAAGAGGCTCTCGACAGTCAGGCCTTGAAAACGGGCGCTGAGAAATTCTGCGAGGGTCACTTGCCGCATGTTGCGCTCCCCGAGACTAGGCAACACTTCAGAGATATAGTGACTGAATAAGCGGTTCGGTGAGAAGAGCACCATTTGATCAGCTTCCAGTGACGCCCGAGAATGGTAGAGTAGAAAGGCGATGCGCTGCAGAATTGCCGAGGTCTTCCCTGAGCCCGCGACACCTTGGACCACTAGTAAGTCGCTGGTCGTGTCGCGAATAATATCATTTTGTTCTTTCTGGATGGTTGCGACGATGTTTTGCATATACGCATCATTTTGTTCACCCAAGACGGCCTGCAAGATTTCATCGCCGACAGTCTCGTTGGTATCGAACATGTTTTTGATTTCGTCGTGATTGATTTGAAACTGACGCTTTTTGACCAGTTCGGTCGTTTGTTGTCCGGCTGGTGTCTGATACTGAACCTGCCCGAGCGTTCCATTGTAGTAGACGGATGAAATCGGGGCGCGCCAGTCGTAGACCAGGAAGTTCTGTTCAGCATCTACAAACGAGGCGGTCCCGATATATAAGCGTTCCGCGTCCTCATCGGGGCTGTCTTGAATATCGATCCGACCGAAGTAGGGTGAATTACTGAGGTCCTTGAGCACGCCGACTTGCCGCTTCAAGATAGCTTCAGATTCGACTGCTCGTTCGACCATTTGCTTTTGTTGTTGCAGTTCCGCGTTCGTTTCGATACGGTCATCGACTTCAAACGTGTTGACGGAATTATTATCACCATAGTTTTTCTGAATGACATCAGTTTCGTGATGGGCCTTTTCCAACAAGTGGTCGGTCTGTTTTGCCCGTTCCTTAACTTGCTCGATAACTCGATCAACCCGCTGTTGCTCGTGTTGTTGTTCTTGATCTGATGTTGCCACGTCGAGGGCCTCCCGTCTTAAAATCCATTAAATCGCTTGAACAATTCTAGGCGGGTTTGGCAGGCATGTCAATCAAAGCGCCTGCAAAAGACCATAATAATTACGGTTGGATGCACGGCGTTAGAACTTGTTCGGCGGCCGAACGATTACTGACGCGAAACTTGCAATGTATTCCTATTTATTCTAATATGTTTTTAATCATTCTAATAAAAGTAGGTGGAGCAAATGCGTGTCGCACTAGCACAACTTGATATTCAATTCGGCGATCCAGATGCGAATTACCAGCAGGTCGAAGTCGCGATTCAACGGGCAGCGGAACAAACGGTAGATGTGATCGTGCTACCAGAAATGTGGAATACGGGGTATGCGTTAACGCGGCTAAACGTTGTGGCGGATGACGATGGTCAGCGGACGCGACAATTACTCAGTAAGTTGGCCCGCCAATTTCGCGTCAACATTGTCGGCGGCTCGGTCGCAGTCGCACGCGACGGTCATTATTATAATGAAATGCTGGTCATCGATCGGCACGGTCAACTCGTGAGTCAGTATGACAAGGTCCACCGGTTTGGCTTAATGGCGGAAGACCGCTATATTACCGCTGGCGCGACCGAAAATGTTTTTGAATTGGACGATGTCGCGGCGATGGGTGTCATCTGTTACGATATCCGGTTTCCAGAATGGTTACGCAAGCAAGCAGCGCAAGGCCCCCGGGTGATTTTTGTGAGTGCCGAATGGCCAACGCAACGCCAGATGCAGTGGCGGCTATTGCTCCAAGCGCGGGCGATTGAGAACCAAGCGTTTGTCGTTGCCGTCAATCGGGTCGGCAGTGATCCAGACAATCAGTTTGGCGGGCAATCATTAGTGATCGATCCACTAGGGGATTTGTTAGCGATTGGTGGCGCCCATCCGCAGTTGATTACGGCGACCTTGGACTTGGCCCAAGTCGAACGCGTTCGCGGCCAGATTCCCGTCTTCGAAGACCGCCGACCGGAACTTTACTAACCGGCAGTCACAATGATGATTAGTGGCAAGGCGCGTTTTGCTAGGCCGTTCTTGCGAATTGTAAGTGGCGTGCTTTTTTACAAGTGCTCGAGTCGACCCAACTTGTCGGGGCCCCGTTTTAATTATTTTTGACACGGTTCAGTAGAACCAGTACACTAGACTTAATTAATCGTTGAAGAAAAGAACAGTAAGGCGTCCAATGACAGAGATCTAGTTGAGGCTGAGAGCTAGAAGGGACTAATGAAATGGCTTTTTGGAGATTCGGTGAACGCCGGGGCCGCCGCCCTTATCTGTCAATGAGTGGTAGAGACAAGTCTCTGCAATTTAGGTGGTACCACGGTGATGCGTCCTAATTAACGAATAATGAGTTAATTTGGGCGCTTTTTTCGTGCCAATAGAAAGGAAGAACGAACATGACAAAAAAAGTAATTTTAACGGGGGACCGGCCAACCGGTAAGCTGCATATTGGACACTATGTCGGCTCATTGCGTAACCGGGTCGCCTTACAGAACTCTGGCGACTACGAATCATACATTATGATTGCGGATAACCAGGCGTTAACGGATAACGCGCATGACCCTGAAAAGATTCGCAAGAGTTTGTTACAAGTCGCAATGGATTATCTGGCAGTCGGTATTGATCCAGACAAGTCAACGATTCTGGTCCAATCCCAAATCCCAGCGTTGACGGATATGATGAACCAATACCTCAACCTGGTCACCGTTGCGCGGTTGAACCGTAATCCCACCGTTAAGACGGAAATCAAGCAGAAGGCGTTTGGCGAAAGTGTCCCAGCCGGCTTCTTCGTCTACCCAGTTAGCCAAGCCGCTGATATTACGGCGTTTAAAGCCACGACGGTTCCAGTTGGCGATGACCAAGAACCGATGTTGGAACAAACTCGTGAAATCGTCCGGAGTTTCAACAAAACTTATCAAACGGACACGCTGGTCGAACCTGAAGGCTACTTCCCGCCAAAGGGCTTGGGTCGTATCCCAGGGCTCGATGGCAATGCCAAGATGAGTAAATCACTCGGCAATGCCATCTACCTCTCTGACGACGCGGATACGTTGAAGCAGAAAGTAATGTCGATGTACACCGACCCAGACCACATCCATATTGAAGATCCCGGTAAGGTCGAAGGCAACGTCGTCTTCACTTACCTCGATATTTTCGATGAAGACAAGGCGAAGGTCGCTGACTTAAAGGCCCAATACCAACACGGTGGCCTTGGAGATGTCAAAATCAAACGTTACTTGATGGACGTGCTTGATGGCGTACTCCGGCCAATTCGGGAACGCCGCGCCATTTATGAAGCCGACCCAGCGCAAGTCTTACAGATTTTGAAAGATGGCACTGCCAAAGCCAACGTGGTCGCAGACCAAACGTGGCGTGAAATGCAAGCTGCCATTGGCATTAACTATTTCGATTAACCACTTATTTTGATAGATGAGGCGCCGCTGACTGGTTCTTTACTGGTCGGTGGCGCTTTTTTTGCGTGCGGGAAGTTGAGGTGGATTCTTGGTTGGCTTATTGTTCGTCAGCCGGAGATGCGTCCTAATCCGACC
>NZ_JAGYGS010000091.1:0-7605 GCF_018991185.1 Lactiplantibacillus sp. 7.2.4 | reverse complement strand
CGTGGGAAGTCCTGTTTTCGGCGGGGCTTCCTTTTTCTGTCTTCATTATAGCATGTCCCTTAAAAACTGGCTAACGTTTTAGGCTTTGATCAGGTTCAGAATCTGGTTGTTTGATTTCTGGATGCTGTTCAGCAAATGCTTGCAGCTGCTTTTGAGTTTGATCACTAATTTCTTGGTGCACATCGTTTAACTGATTTTTTAATTCTGATTTTTGTTGTGGACTAGTTGCTTGCCTAATTTGTTGTTGCAAGCTTTGATAGGACTGATTAAGATCCTGAGCTGATAGCTTTTTTAAATCATGCTCAGGTTCTTTTTGTGCTTCTTGTAAGCCTAATTGTTTGGTTAACCCGTCACTAAGCTCAATCACTTTGTTGCTAACTTGCTGGATTTCACTTAAAGCACTATGGATCACGGCTTTATCTTTGGCCCAGGTAGCTACATACCCGAGGGAGTAATTGCCTGTATCAACCCCAATGTTTTGCATGGCGACATATGCAACCGCTTCGGCTTGGGTTTCCTGATAGGCTCGTGGGCGATCTTTAAAGGCTGATTTTAATCCGTGTAGCTGGCTATGCGCATATTCGTGATATAACGTCTTTAGTTTCAAAGCATTGTCGGGCTCATCGCCACCAATGACGATTTCATTAGTGCTGGGTTGAAAATACCCCTTAGCCCCATTTAGCGTCGCTAAAGGAACTTCACTGACTTTAAGGTCGGGTTGCTGGTTTAAATAATCTTTGAACGCGTTATATAAGCTTGTCACATTCTGATGATCAGCCAAATTTTCTTTGACAAAGTCTTTAGCGCTTAGGACAGGGGCACCACTAGTTTGTGCCACGTCGAAGATGGGTAGGTAACGATAACCAACAATGGCCCGTTCGTCGGTAGTATCAAGTCGCTTTTGCTCAGCGGGTGTTAATTTCTTAATAATCGGTGCCGCAATTCGAATGGACTTAGCGCCCTTATTAACGGTGCGGTTAAAATCTGTTTGCCATTGCTTAAATCCCGCGACCTGGGTCGCTTGCGGATTTTGCGCATAAATCAAATCAATGTTTCTGGCGCTATAATGATGGAATTTAGCCAAGGTATTGAGGTACTTTTTAAATTGGCCACTATCAGTTAATTTTAGGATTTGTTGTTCAGCCTGGGCAACCAATTGTGCTTTCCAGGCTTTAACGTCTGCTTTACTCGGCATTGTCTACCCCTCCTCATCTTCAAAAATATCATTCAATGTCGGCAATGATCTTATTTGAATCGAGGTCGTGCCATAAAGGGCAACGTAACCGTCAGATAATTTTTGCCAAGCTACTTGATAATAAGCGCCGTTACCAGTGATTTCCTTTAAATACTTGTAGGGTTCTTTAGCCTGCAGAACCGGTAATTCACTCCCAATGACTGCTAATTCGTTATCCATATTTATGATCTCCTTTGTTTTGCTAATCTTACCCGTTATTTAGGTTTACTTTTGGGGTTGTAAAAGTGAACCTAAATGACGGGTTCACCAACCGGAACAACGTGAAGGGCGGTAGACAGGTTCTAATCAAAATCAAAACTTAATTTATGGCCGTCAAGCTTTAACTTGGCGGCAAACGACTTTCCTTTTTTGCTCTTGAAACCTTTTAATTTGCTGGTTTCCCCTTTGGTGACCAGTGCTTTAATCGCTGTCTTACCAAGCGTCTTGCTACTCCATTTCTTGGGCAGGGTAAAGTCCTCGCCTTGCTTAGGCTTTACAATGTAAAACTTTGTTTTGTTTAATACGGTTGCTTGTGGTGTTTCTAAGAACACGTCGGCGGCTTTTTGCGCTTGCTGTTGGTGATCGATTTGTTGCTTAATGGCTGAACTGCCAGTCAATTGCTCGGGGACATCAGCAATCAATTTTGCCACGAACTTTTTGATTTGGCTCAAAAAGTTATCCGGGGTGCGTTCTTCGGTACTGATTTGTTGTAACGCTTGCTCCCATTTAGCCGTCATTTCTGGGCTAGTTAGCAAGGGTTCGAGTTCGACCGCTTTACATAAAGTAGTTCCGGCTTCACTGACGTGAAGTTTGTTCTTTTCAGTGACGAGATAACCGCGTTTCTTTAACACTTCCAGCACATTGGCCCGGGTCGCACTTGTCCCAATACCTTGCACGTCTTTGAGAATTGCCTGGGCTTCTTCATCATCAAGCGTTTTGCCGGCTGTCTTCATTGCCGTAATCAGGGTACCTTCGGTAAATGGCACGGGTGGGGTCGTTTCTTTTTGCGGCGTTTGCAGATTTGCTTGAACTTGGTCGCCTTGGTGAACGATCGGTAGGGTGGCTGCCTCTTGCTGGTCGGCTTTGTTTTCATCAAATAAAACTTGCCAACCCTGCTTAGTTGGCACCTTACCGGTTGCTTTAAAATTGGCGTCACCAACTTGGGTGATAATGGTGGTTTCCTCGTACTCATACGGATCAGCAAACATCGCTAACGTCGTTCTTAAAACCAAGTCATAGACCTGTTGCTGTAATTTAGGTAAGGCCGCTAATTGATTTTTCGTCGGCACAACTTTAGTCATGATAATAGCGTAGTGTTCTTCAACCTTTTTCCCATTGACGTAACGTTTATTCGGGGTGGTATTGGTTAAAGCGACTTGCTTAGAGACTAACCCCAGATACTTCGTCAGATTAGCCACTAAATACTCAAATTCTTCATCAGTGATATAAGCACAATCGGTGCGGGGATAACTGAGTAGTTTGTCTTCGTATAAACTCTGAATGGCCGCCAAGGTTTGGCTGGCACTGGCATGATACCGTTTATTCATCGCACTTTGCAGACTGGATAGCGAAAATAGTTGGGGACTGGCACTCTTTTTAGCCTGCTTTTGCACATCCTTGATTAAACCGCCCTGTGAGCCTTTCTGAACGTGTTTAGCTTGCATGAATGTCATTAGCCCTGTTTCATCTTTAAACCGCTGATAGGGGTCTAATTTTGCGACGAATTTTTGCTGATTGGCTAAAATTTCCGCATTTAGTTCAAAATAGGGTTCCGGCTTAAAGTTTTTGATTGCCTGGTCTCTTTGATAGACCATATATAAGGTTGGCGTCTGTACTCGACCAATCGAATACACCCCGCGTACCCCGTTTTGTCTTAATAACAAAGTATATAAAGGACTGCCATTCATACCAATTAACCAGTCACTAATTTGACGGGTTTGGGCTTCTTTATAAGCCAAATAGTCTTTGTGCCAATCACCAAGATTTTTGAGTCCGGTAATAATCGCGTCTTTTTCTAGGCTATTCAACCAAAGGCGCTTAATCGTTTTCGACTTAACATCAATATGCGCTTGATTCATGATTGACCATGCAATATTGGAACCTTCTCGACCGCTATCGGTGGCCACAATAATGGTATCGGCTTTCGTTAACAGGTCTTTAACGATCTTGAATTGCGCTCTTTTACTAGTTGACACTTCAAACTTGTATTTGTCTGGGAAAATCGGTAAATTAGATAAGGCCCATTGCTGGTATTTCTGATCATATTTATCCGGTGTGGCTAGTTCAACTAAATGTCCGAGACCATACGTCACAAGCGTATTTTCGGGCAAAACAGGGTCACTAACCGTATAGTAACCCTGTTTTTTTGTGCTCTTTTGAAAGGCTTGGACGTATGAACGGGCTTGACTGGGTTTTTCAGCTAAGATAACAGTGGTCATGTTCGTTCACTCCTTATGATTCAGTTTCTGTTCTAATTCTTTTTTGCCTTGTTCAGCCGCTTTTAACCAGGTTTAACGGTGCATTTTTTATTCCGATTACAAGTGCATGCCCCCATCTTCATGCCGGTTTCGAGTTTGGTGTTGCCGTTGCTTTTTAGTCATTTCCCACTCGGTCTCTTTTAAACCTTGCGCCTGTCTTTGCCGTTGGTAATCTTCATCACGGGCATATAGGGTGGCCATGATTGCGTCACTAAAGGCCGTCTTTAAGTAATAGTCTGGACTAACTGGTTTGTAGTTCAATGGTTGATAATGTGCCAGCTGGGATTTTCGGTATTGATCGTCCTTAGCTTGTTGCTCTTTTAACTGTTTTTGGGTTTTCTCAATCTGACTGTTCTTAATCATTGGATCGGCTTTACATTCACCCAAAAAGAGTTGTTTAGTGCCGTCATGCTTTAAAACCCGTTGTAAGTGATGATTCTCTAACTGATCTAAGCTAAGCTGTCCCGATAAATAAGCTAGTCCTTGTTGATGTTCCTGGGTATTGAAAACCCTCGGTGGGTTTTTCTGCCACTGTGCGATTGTTCCAACCTTGCACGGCTTTAAAGCTGGATCATAGTACATCACGGCTGTATAGGCCTGTTCCTGTTTAATCATTGGGAGTTCATTAAAATTGCCATTAGGAAAGGCTTTTCTTAAAACTTCCTGGTATTGGGTTTGAATGACTTGTTTAACTGCCATTATTGTTCGCAAATCTTTGACTGCTCGAGTAATCGTTTGCTGCTCAGTTGGTGAATACTTTTCTAGTAGGCCTTGATCAACGTGTTCTAGACTTTCTAAGCTATCATCATGAATCATCAGTGTATATTTAAGTTCGATTTTGACTTCCTTTTCTTGTTGCATTAATAACTGCCAGCCAACGTATGGCCGTTTGGTAAAGGCCAATAATTGTCGGGTCAATAAATCATCACAAATATTCATTAAACGTTCGTTTAATTCACTGCCTTTGAAAATTGTTTGTTCGCTTTCGGTTTCCTTAATTAATTCTCGTCTTTCAGCTTGCGTAGTCTGTTCAAAATCAAGCTCTGGATAAAGTTTTTTCGTCGTGCGATCGACTACTTTATTTAAGAGTTCATCTGCCTTTTTTAATGAGCTTTCCTGTTGGTTAATCGTCAATAATTTTTTAGTCACATCTTCACCAATTGCATGTTTAATTAAGGTACTGTTCTTCCAATTAAATAGCATGCGCCGTTTATCATCTAAACTCTCCAAACTGATATAAGTTTTCAGTTCATGGCTTAACTCATTGACCACCCGTTTTTCATTAAACGAGAAGTGTTTACTTAGGCTATCTAAGTGACCTCTATTGATTGCTTTTTCTTGGTTGTTTTTATAACTGGCTTTGGCTTTGCGATAGTTCTTTACTTGTTGGTTAAATTCTTTTCTTTCATACCGCTTACTATTAATTCCCTCGTGTTGGGTTGGTGTATCATCTATTCCCTGCTCAGTAAATGATTTTTCACTGATCCGCTCGGGAATATTTTTTTGCTCTAAAACCTGATTGACACTAACTGCCCAATTATGACGCCATTCAATTATTTTTTCTTTCTTATCCCAATCGACCATCAGTATCTTTCTACTCTTAGGGTACTTGCTAGTTCCGGTATATGTTTTATTGCCATTTTCATCTAAAATATATTGCTTTTTGCTCTTAATTCCCCATGTTCCGTCTGGGTTAAATGGGCGGTTAGTTAACATCACATGGGCATGCGGATTATCTGGGTGGTCGCGATGAATTGCCACATCAGCTACCATGCCCTCATCAACAAAATTTTCTTGCACATATTTTGTCAGTAATTCTTTCTGTTCATCTTCGATTAGTTCAACTGGTAAAGCTACATTAAATTCTTTCGCGTACCGTGAATTTGCTCGTCGATCTTTTCTTTCGACCTCATTCCATAATTGTTCTCTATCACTCGCCCATGCTGGCGCATTTTTAGGAGTTAAAATAAAACTCTCTGGCATGACAGATCGGGCATAGAAATAGTGGCGACCTTCCTTATCATCAAATAATTTTTCACCACTTCGATAAGCGGCACTGGCAATGGCACTGCGTCCTTTACCAGCACTAATATTACTAAAACTCATATGAAAGATTGCCATATCAGTCACTGCCTTCCTTTGATTCTATGGGTTTTGGCTTTGTTGTCGCCATCGGCGACTTATAATACAAGATTTTATCACGATTTACCCCACAAGAATTTAGTGGGGTGTAAGTGCGCATTGACATCGTTTCACTCGTCCTGCTGATTCCCATAAATTTACTTATAGTGTATGCCTTCCGCTTCGCTATTTCAACTTTTATCCTTTGACTTAACGTCCTCTATATGATATAGTGTCGGTGATTATTTTCAATACGATTGGAGGGATCATTATGTCTCAAAGTAACTTAGAAAAACAAGAAGCCAAATTAAAACAGCTTAATCAAAAGATTAAAGCTGAAAAAAATAAAATTGAACAAAATCTCGGTAAGCAAATCATTAGAACAGCCAATTTGGATTATGGGACACTTACCACTCCACAGATTAAAATGATTGCTAAAAAAGTTGCCGCCTTTTTAAATCAATCTCAAAATAACCAATAATAGTTAGGTGGTAATGACTATGCCTAATCAATATGAAAAATTAGTTGAGCAGCAAGCGCGTTTAAAGCAAAAAATTGAGCGGGAAGATTTTAAATTACGGCAATCTAAATACTACGAAAATCGGCAAGCCCGCAAAGCCCGTTCTCGCCGATTAATTCAAAAAGGGGCTTTGCTCGAAAAATACTTTCAAGCTGATAACCTATCGGTCGAACAAACCGAAGAACTTTTAAAAATATTTGCCAATTACGTTAATGCCCATAAACCGAATAAATTTAAAGACGATCAGCCTAATAACTAGGCCGATCGTCTTTATTTTCTGCATCATTTTTGGGCTTGATTTCTGGGTTCTGATCCGCAAAGTCTTTTAACTATTTTTGAATTCTTTGTGTAAGCTCTGCTTTACTTTCTTTGTGCTTCCTTTTACTTGATCGCTGTTGAATTATCTTTTGACCCTTACCTCTTCTTTTTGATTTTAGGTCAAGCGTAAAATCTGAAATTTTATTTTGATCTAGCTTACTTAAATGACCGATTTCTTTAAAGTTTAAACCGGCTTTGGGAAAGCGATAAATATTACCAAGATCGACCCAGAAAGGTTTCTTCAACCCAGCGGATTGCCAATCTTGAATCGGATAATATTGTTGCTTGATATAAGCCGACTTCTTTTCATACTGACTAGTAATTTTAAAAGCCTCGACCGTCTGTTCTGATACCCGACGAATTAAAACTGGCCGAGACTTGCCACCGTTAGTTTCTACAAAACTAACGTATAGGCTGACTAAGTCATTAGTCCTCATCTGGATCGTTGAGCCAATCAGCGACCTCTTTAGCGTCTTTGAACTCGGTGACTGGTGTCCCTTCGGTCGCCTTTAAAAAGCGTAAATTAGCTCTTTCTTCTTCGCTTAAAGACACATTAAAAGGTAAAGCACCATTAGCAACAATCCGCTTGTAAAACATGTTAATGGCCGTGGTTGGATTTAAGCCCAATTCACTTAAAACTGCTTCGGTATCATCGGCCAAATCTTTATCAATCTTGACTTGGACCCGTTTCTTTTCATTAACTGCCATGATTGTCTCATCTCCCTTCTTTTGATACTACCATTATACTACCTTTTGAGTATCTTATCAATAGATAAAGCTCTGGCCTCAAATCACTTGAGCTTGGCGTTGATCTAAAGGCTGAACTTTTGAGCCGGTTAGCCTGGTTAGCTCTGGCACTCATTTAAAAGCCCCTATTCTTCTGTTTAAGCCATTTAAATCTAACTTAAGTATAAAAAAAAAGGTCGGTAAGCCTT
>NZ_JAGYGS010000090.1:0-7990 GCF_018991185.1 Lactiplantibacillus sp. 7.2.4 | reverse complement strand
TAGCCGAATTGGTTTCGTTATCCAAGTTGACTTGATCAACATGAGGTCTGCCGTGCGAGCGGTAGATAAAATAAGGTGGAACCACGCGAAAACGTCCTTTTAGCACATTGCTAAGAGGGCGTTTTTTTAGCTTCAACGGTTCGCTCAAGTCATTGCTTGCGGGGAAAACGCGGTATCGCGGTAGGTGCGCAAACAGTTGATTAAAGTGTTTAATCGATAACAAAGTGAATTAATTCTGATTAGTTTGAATAATAACGACGTTTTAGGAGGCGTAAATTATGTTGAAACATTTATTACCATTAGGAACCCGGGATGAATTTGGTCGGCGGGCACGGACGAAGCAACACCTGATCGCGGTGATCCAAGCCCATTTCAAGCAACGGGGGCTCGCGCCAATTGCAACGCCGTTATTAGAGAATGAAGCGGTATTTGATCCGTACCAGATGGGCAATTATCAGCTCTACCGGTTATTTAGCAATGACGGTCGCACGTTGGTCTTACGGCCAGACATGACTTTACCCGTCGCTCGCTTCATTAGCGCGACCAACGTGCCGTTACCACAAAAGTTCGGCTACGTCGGTGATATCTTCCGAGTGAGTCGCCAATTATCTGGCTCATATAACCAAATTACGCAAGCGGGGGTCGAATTAGTTGGTTATGCCTCGTTGAAAGCAGAGTTTGAATGTTTGACGATTGCTAACCAGCTTTCAAGCGAACTGATTGCCGATGCCGTCGAAATCGAATTAGGGGATGCCCAGTTTGCGCAACGGGTCGTCGCCAGTTTGACCAGCGATGATGCAGCCCAACAGGCTATTTTAACCGCCTTGTTCGACAAGCAAGTGCCACGCTACACGAATTTGATTGCCAAGTACCGTGCCCAACCTTTATATGATTTTCTCAAAGCCTGGCCACGGTTGTTTGGACGACTAGAACGGATCTTCAAAGAATTAGCCGCAGCACCACTACCGGCAAGCGTCCAACCAAGTCTTAAGCGCCTGCAAACAGTGGTGGCCTGGATGCAAAAGACGATGCCAGCACAAGCCGTTTCAGTGGACCTGAGTAGTCAAGCCCCACAAAAATACTATACTGGCCTGACTTTTCGGGGTTATTCACAAGCAGGTGCCGGCTACCTGTTCAGCGGTGGTCGTTATGACAAACTACTGACGAACTTTCAAGCGGAAGCAGAACCGTCCGTCGGGATGGGGCTAAACGTCGACTTGTTAACGACTTTAGCCACCGACCAACAGACCGCTTACGCCGAACAATTGATTTACTTTGAACCTGAACAATGGCCACAAGCGGAGGCCTACTTAGCAAAACAACCGCACGCCATTTTGAGTTTGGCGGATGACTTAGCAGGGGCGCGCATCGAAGCACAACGTTTGAATGCGCAACTGATTGATTTAACTGGAGGTGTGACCAATGACTGAACCACGTTTGAAAATTGCGTTGACCAAGGGCCGCGTTGAACAACAAGTCCTCCCATTATTGGAACAGGCCGGACTGGATTGTTCGCAAGTCCGCAATAAGCAGCGCCGATTGATTTTTGATTCCAAGACCCAACCCTATGAGTTTATTTTGGCAAAGGGGCCAGACGTCACGACCTTCCTCGAACGGGGCGCTGCCGATATCGGTATCGTTGGTAGTGATATTTTGACCGAACACGAGAGTACCCAGTACGAATTGTTAGATCTGGGCGTGGGCAAGTGCCAATTCGTGTTGGCATCGACCGCCGACTTCGATCCGGTCGCACCACGGCGCAAGATCATCGGCACCAAGTACCCCCTGATTACCCAACGTTATTTTGATCGTTTGGGTCAAGACGTTGAAATTATTAAGATTGAAGGCTCGGTCGAATTAGCACCGTTGACCGGTTTGGCGGATGCCATCGTCGACATCACCGAGACGGGGACCACGATTCGTGAGAACCATTTACAAATTTATGACTATTTACAACCAGTTTCGACCCGGTTAGTGGTCAACCGCTTAGCGCTCAAACAGCAACAAACCGCCATTTATGACTTAGTTGATCGGTTAGCTGCAGTGGTCGCCGCGAATAATCCAAAGGAGTTTGCCTAATGAAAATTATTAATGAAGATTTAGCCAGTTTAAAACGTTTAGTTCAAACCAAGACCCAACAGTTGACCGATTTAAAGGTTGAATCCGCGGTACGCGATATTATTGCCAACGTGATCAAAAACGGCGATGCGGCCGTCAAGGATTACGAAGCCCAGTTCGATCAGGTTAAGCTGACCGACTTCAAGCTATCACAAGCCGTGATTGATGACGCCTATGACAATTTGGATCCCAAAGTGAAGGATGCCTTGTTATTAGCCAAACGCAACATTACCAGTTTCCACGAAAAGGAAAAGGCAACAGGCTTTATTGATGCTGAACAACCTGGCGTCCTACGGGGACAAAAGTTACTGCCACTCAATCGGGTCGGTTTATACGTTCCAGGTGGCACTGCCGCTTATCCATCAACATTACTGATGAGTGCCTTACCGGCCAAAATCGCGGGTGTCAATGAAGTCATCATGGTCACCCCGCCACAAGTCGACGGCATTAATCCCGCCGTGCTGGCCGCAGCAAAAATCGCCGGTGTCGACGCGATTTATCAAGTTGGTGGCGCTCAAGCCATCGCCGCGTTAGCCTACGGGACTGAAACGATTCCGGCGGTCGACAAAATTATCGGCCCTGGAAACATCTTTGTGGCAACAGCCAAGAAACAAGTCTTTGGTCAGGTGGCCATCGACATGGTGGCCGGGCCATCAGAAATCGGTATCTTAGCGGATGATTCCGCGGATCCCCGTCAGTTAGCGGCTGATTTATTGAGCCAAGCTGAACATGACAAGCGGGCACGGCCGATCTTGATTACCGATAGTGCGGATTTAGCCCAAGCGGTGAGTGACAATGTGACGTCACAATTGAACGTGTTGCCACGTGAAGACATTGCCACGGCGGCTGTCAATGAAAAAGGGTTTATCGCGGTGGTCTCGAAGGTCGAAGACATGTTTGACCTGATGAACACAGTGGCGCCCGAACACTTGGAAGTTCAATTGAAGAATCCGACGCAGTACTTGAACCTGATCAAAAATGCGGGTTCCGTCTTCTTAGGCCGGTACGCCTCCGAACCACTCGGAGACTACGTTGCGGGTCCCAACCACATCCTGCCAACTAGTGGGACGGCGCGGTTCTCGTCACCGCTCGGCGTGTATGATTTCGTTAAGCGGACGTCCTTTATTCAATACACCAAAGACGCCTTAGCCAAAGAAGCGCCCGCAATCACGACTTTAGCGCGGGTCGAAGGCTTGGAAGGCCACGCTCGTGCAATCGAGAGTCGGTTTGACACTTACTATGATTAAGACCTGCTAATTGTTGGTTGGTGCCGGCGACTAACAGCCAGCCGGTTATGAGACGAGGAGGAAATGCACATGCGACAAGCAACGATTAAACGTGAAACTAAGGAAACACAGATTGAAATTAGTTTGAATTTAGACGAACAGAGTGGCATTGAAATTGATACGGGCATCGGCTTTTTGAACCACATGTTGAACCTATTTGCTAAGCACGGTCGCTTTGGGTTAGTCGTCAAGTGCCACGGTGACTTGGATGTTGATCCGCACCACACGACGGAAGATACCGGCATCGTGCTCGGCGAGTGCTTCAAGCAAGCCTTGGGTGACAAGCAGGGCATCGAACGGTACGGCACCGAGTTTGTGCCAATGGATGAAACCTTGGGCCAGGTCAGCGTTGACTTGAGCGGGCGGTCCTACTTAGTCTTTGACGCCGAACTCACGAATCCGCGACTCGGTGGTCTAGATACTGAAACGGTTGAAGACTTCTTTCAAGCCGTCGCATTTGCCGCCGAGATGAATTTACACGCACGCATCTTATACGGGCGCAATACCCACCATAAAGTTGAAAGTTTGTTCAAAGCGTTTGGTCGTGCCATGCGGGCGGCCGTGACGATCAATCCTGAAATTCAGGGGGTCAACTCCACGAAAGGCGTGATTTAATGTTCGCAATCGTCGATTATGATACGGGCAACACCCGTAATCTGAAGAAAGCCTTTGATTACTTACAAGTGCCGACCGTTTTGACTGCCGACCCACAACAGTTGGCGAGTGCCGATGCCGTTATTCTACCAGGGGTCGGGGCGTTTGCTGCGGCGATGGATGCCTTAAAAGAACGGCAGCTCGTCGGCGTGTTGCAGGAACTGGCTCAAAACGGTAAGCCGATTTTAGGGATTTGTTTGGGCATGCAACTGCTATTTGAGAGCAGCTCGGAGTACGGCGAACATGCCGGTCTGGGACTACTACGCGGCCACGTCACTGCCATTCCGGATGACTTGAACGTCAAAGTGCCACAGATGGGCTGGAATCAAAATGACCTCCAACGTCCAAACAGTGCCTTTGCCAGCATCGATGCCGCTTATACTTATTTCGTTCACTCCTACTATGCCGTTTGTCCGCGCGCTGAAATCGTGGCGACCGTGGAACATGGGGTGACGGTACCCAGCATCGTGCAACGCCAAAATGTGATTGGCATGCAGTTTCACCCTGAGAAGAGTGGTCAGGTCGGATTACAACAACTAGCAGCTTTTAAGGAAATGGTGAGTGCAAATGATTTTTCCAGCAATTGATTTACGAGCCGGCCAGAGTGTTCGACTCTACCAAGGTGATTTTAAACAGGCGACGCTGATCAATCCGGATCCGGTGGCCCAAGCGCAACAAATTAACGCGGCCGGATTGACCCACCTCCACATGGTCGACTTGGATGGCGCCAAATCGGGACAGCCTGAAAATTATGCCACGATTGCCGCAATTCGCAAGGCTTTTAAGGGTACCATCGAATTAGGCGGTGGGATTCGGACCTATGAACTCGCGACCCGTTATTTGAAACTCGGCATCGACCGTCTGATTTTAGGGTCGGTGGCGTTGACGGACCCTGAGTTGGTCAAACGACTCTTGGCCGAATTTGGCGGTGAACGAATCGTCATCGGCATCGATGGGACGGATGGTTACGTCGCCATCAAGGGCTGGTTGGAACAGTCGCAAACGAAGATGAGTACCTTGATGAAAGCCATGACGGCCAGTGGCGCCCGCCACTTTATCGTGACTGACGTTGCTCGTGATGGCACGATGCAGGGACCTAACTTAGGCTTGTACGAAGAATTGCAAGCCCAGGTACCAACTGCAAATCTAATTGCCAGCGGTGGAATTCGCGATTTGACGGATGTCCAAGTCTTGCAAGCCAGTGGGTTTAAAGATGTCATCATCGGTAAGGCACTGGCTCAGGGTGGCGTGACCCTGGCAGCATTAGCGGAGGTGGAAGCATGATAGCCAAACGAATTATTCCCTGTCTGGATGTTGCCGATGGACGCGTTAAAAAGGGCGTTAATTTTGTCAATCTGACTGATGTTGGCGATCCAGTCGAAATTGCCGCTGCGTATCAACAACAGGGGGCCGACGAACTGGTCTTCTTAGACATCGCGGCGACTAATGAACACCGTGAGACGATGGCAACGATGGTCGAACAGGTCTCCGCACAAGTCTTCATGCCACTGACGATTGGTGGCGGCATCACCAGTGTGGCGGATATGCAACGGATTCTGCGGGCTGGGGCGGATAAAACGGCCATTAATTCGGCAGCGGTTGCCAATCCTGACTTGATTCGGGCCGGAGCTGAAAAATTCGGCAATCAGTGTATCGTGGTCGCTATCGACGCCGCCTGGGATGAGCAAGCTCAGCAGTATCGCGTTTATACCCACGGTGGTCAGCAAGCGACTGATTTAGATGCAATCGAATGGGCCAAACAAGCCGTCGACTTAGGCGCTGGTGAGTTGTTGGTGACTAGCATGGATCGCGATGGCACGAAAGCCGGATTTGATACCAAGCTTTATCAGGCGCTTGGTGCAGCGGTCAACGTGCCAATCATCGCCAGCGGGGGTGCCGGCAACCTGCAAGACTTTGTCGATGTGTTCGCAGATACAACGGTCGATGGAGCGCTTGCTGCTTCCGTCTTTCATTTCGGTGAGTTGACGATTGCGGATGTTAAAGCCGCCTTAAAGGAAAGTGGGGTCGTGGTTCGATGAAACCAGATTTTGAGAAGGGTAATGGCTTACTCACGACGGTCGTAACGGACGCCGATACCAAGGACGTCTTGATGGTCGCGTGGATGAACGCCGAAAGTTACCAACGAACGTTAAGTTCCGGGCAAACGTGGTTTTGGTCACGCTCACGCCAAGAACTCTGGCACAAGGGTGAAACGAGTGGCAATGTTCAAGACGTTGTCAATATGACGCTGGATTGTGACCAAGATACGTTGCTAGTCTCAGTCCATCCCCACGGGCCAGCTTGTCACACCGGCCACACGAGTTGTTTTTTCAACCCGGTCAAGTAGTTGGTGAAGTGCCAGATTAACACGGTGTTTGCCCGATGACGCATGGCCAGTGTTTTAGCCAGTGTGCGCGTTAGCAAACCGGCAATCGATAATGTTCAGTAAATGTGACGGTCAGTATCTTAATTGATGATGCTGACCGAGTTAACAAATGAGAGCTATATAATAGAAGAAAGTGGTGTCGAATATGCAAAACATGGAAGAATTATATGAACTGATCAAACAACGGAAAGCAACGCCTAAGAAGGGGTCTTACACGGACTACCTGTTCACTAAGGGGCTCGACAAGATTTTGAAAAAGGTCGGCGAAGAATCCTGGCGACGATGAATTGACCTATGAAACGGCCGACTTACTTTATCACGTGCTCGTGCTTCTCGTCGAACGCGGCGTTAGTTTTGACCAGATCAAGACTGAACTCGCCAAGCGTGAAGGCAAGATGAGTGATTACAAGGATCGTCCTGAAATCAAGAACTTATAGGAGGTAGTTGGATGAAAGCAAGCATCGAACAGTTAGCAGCCTATGTGCCAGAAAAACCATTAGCCACGTTGCAAGCCGAATTGGGTTTACCACGGTTGGTGCGGTTATCAGCCAACGAAAATCCATACGGGACCTCGCCAGCGGTGGCGACTGCGATTAAAAATTGGGACTTTACTCAGAGTAATCGTTATCCGGATGCGGATGCTCAAGCCTTGCGTACGGCGGTCGCTAAGCAACAACGGATCGACCCGGCCAGCATCGTGTTTAGCGTTGGCCTTGATGAAATGATCGTGATGTTATCGCGGACGTTCTTGGGGGCTGGTGACCAAGTCATCGTCTCTGCACCGACCTTTTCAGAGTACGGCCTGCACGCTGAAATCGAGGATGCCAAGCTAGTCAGCGTGCCAACTTTAGCCAACGATCACGTTGACTTCAAAGCGTTAGCTGCCGCAATCACGCCGCAGGTCAAGATGGTCTGGTTATGCAATCCCAATAATCCGACTGGAACGGTGGAATCGTTAGCCGACATTGAAGCCTTCATCCAGCAGGTTCCCCAAGAGACGATGGTGTTGATCGACGAAGCATACATTGATTATGCAGCTGATGCGGCACAGGTGACCGCGATGGAGCTGCCCGCCAAATACGAGAATGTCGTTGTCATGCGGACCTTTTCTAAAGCATACGGACTCGCCAATTTCCGCGTCAGCTATGCGGTCTTCAATCAACGGTATGCGGCGACGATGCAGACCGTTCGCTTGCCATACAATGTGAACTCGTTGGCCCAGGTCGCTGCCTTGGCGGCACTTAATGATCCCGATTTTGTGGCAGCCACTGTCCAAAAAAATGCGACTGAACGGGCTAAGTGGACAAAATTCTTTGACGAACGTCAAATTACTTACGACCAATCTGGCGCTAACTTTATCTTCTTTGAGTACCCAGATGCCGACCGCCTCGCCGATTATTTATTACACCACGGTTACCTGATTCGGACCGGGTTACGGCCAGGGTGGCTAGGCCTGACGATTGGGACGGCGGCCGATAATCAAGCGTTACAACAATTAATCGCTGCGTTTTCGTAATTAACGCGATTGACAAAAAAACGATTTAGA
>NZ_JAGYGS010000009.1:0-93304 GCF_018991185.1 Lactiplantibacillus sp. 7.2.4 | reverse complement strand
CCTAATAAATCCTAGATTTAATGCTTTTTTCTTTTTAAAAAGGGCTGAGACAAAACGAATTTTGTTTCAGCCCCCTTAAATTACAATTTAAATTACTTGTCGTACTTTTGTGAGATATTAGTTAAAATGGTCTTCTGTGCCTTATTAGCAGCTTGCTTTGGTGTCATCTTGCCACTAGCAGCGTTGGTAACCATCGTTTGTGCTGGTGTCCAAACTTCTGACATTTGTGGTAAGTTGATCAAAGGAACATCCTTGTCGTATTGCTTTGAAACGGCCGTAGCCATGTCATCGCCAGTACTTACAGCTTCCTTACGAGCTGCCGTGTTTGCTGGAATTTCACTAGCAGACTTGTACAACTTGTTTTGGTTGGATTTGTTAGAAATGAAGTCTAACCAAGCTTGTGCAGCGGTCTTGTGCTTAGAGTAGTTTGAGATAGCCCAAGCTTTCCCACCAGCAAACGCTTGATAATCCTTGCCATTGTTCAACTTAGGCAATACAGCGACACCATAATCGATCTTGGACTTTTGATAAGTTGAAGCCATCCAAGGACCATCGATAACAGCGGCGGTCTTACCCGAAGTAAATTGTGACGTTACGAAGTTTTCGTTTGAAGTGACATTTTGCATCCCACTTGGCCAGTACTTCGTGAACCACTTCGTCATGTAAGTCAAACCTTCAACGGCACCTGAATTGTTCAAGCCCATCTTCTTGGCATTGGTGTTGTCATCGCCGAAGACGTAGCCGCCATAACCTTTGATGACACCAAATGAATTATAGAAGTTCGTCCATTGTGTCAAGAATGCAACTGACTTACTCTTATCGTTAGCGTAAGCATACTTCTTATCAGAAGCTAACTTTTCAAGTTCCTTGAAGTTCTTAGGTGCAGTCTTGATCAGCTTCTTGTTGTAATACAAGACATCTGATTCAATCGTTACAGGCGCAGCATAAATCTTGTTCTTATAAGTAACAGATTTCTTCCCCGTTGCGTTGTAACGACCACTTGCCAACTTAACCGTGGATAATTGTCCTTGTGAAGCCATTTGACCAACCCGGTCGTATGGTGCCATTAAAACATCAGGTCCCTTGCCTGAAGGGCCATCCAACTTCAAAGCATCGTCTTCATCAAGCATTGCCTTGTATGAGACCTTAACCTTGACGTTGTACTTCTTTTCGAACTTTGGAATCACAGACTTCATATATGATTTATATGAAGGGTCTGCTGAAACCTTTAACGTCTTATCCATCTTTGAACTGCTGGATGATGACGATTTGCTATTTCCACAACCTACGAGCGTGAGTGCTAACCCAGTGGCTAACGCACCCATCCCCAACTTTTTCCAAGTACTCATAGTGCTTCCTCCTTGCGAAGTAACTTAATTCATTTACCATAATTAATTATGCATCTGTGCAAACGCTTTCGCAAGCGTTTTCGTAATGTTAACGTTAACAGAATCACAACAAAAATAAATCCTAACGCTGAAAAACGTCAGGATTCATTAGTCTATCAACATTTAGACCAATTAATATAAAGATTGATAAGTTAATTAAAATTCATCACTTGTTTTATATATACCAATTTTGCATTCGATCATGCTGACACCGTTGTTCGTGGCGACACGACGATGCTACTCCAAGCTGGTAAGGTCACTTGCCGTTCCGTACAGCTAGCGCCACCCTGCGCAAGCAACGTTGCGTCGCCCGCAAATGGCAGCGTATAGCGTTGCATCTCTGAGCTTAAATTGCAGATGATTGCCGCCTGTTCAGTCCCATCATCAATCAAATAAGTGAAGAGTTGATCATTGCTACCAAGCATAATAAATTGACCATCAGTAAACGGTGCTTGGCGCTTTAATTGCAGTAGTTGCCGATAATAGTTGTAAATGCTATCTTCATCATCGATTTCATCAGCAGCATTCATCTGATCCGTCTGCCCGTGCTTCCATGGCAGGTGGTCCGAAAAACCATGATAAGTCGACGAATCCCATTGCATCGGTCCTCGTCCAGCCATCTTATGCGTCTTGTTCAACATCGTCATAATTTCTGGCATCGTTTTTCCGGCGGCCTGTGCACTTTTGACAAATGTCGGCACAGTTTGGTCTTCAAAATCCGCCAACTTCTGATAACGAATGTTCGTTAGTCCCAGCTCTTCCCCATAGTAAATAATGGGGGTTCCTCGTTGCAAGTAGAGTGCCGTTGCGAGAGCCTTCGCACTTTGTTTAGGATAGTTCGCATCCCCATAGCGGGTAGCGACCCGCGCCATATCATGATTGTTCCAGTAAAGCGTTGGCAAGCTGGTATCCGCTAACGCTGCTTGAATCCCAACCGTATGCTGTTTATACGCCGTAACGTCCATGGGGCGTGGTTGGAACATATCTGAGAAGCTCGGATCATCAGTTGAATTATCATCCGCAAATGTTCTGAACGTAATCACTTGATCACATTCGTCCGTTCCAGGCGTCGTGTAGTCCACCATTAGATGTGGGTCGGCTGAGGACGCCTCCCCGACAATGTAAGTCTCTGGATGATTGGCTTTGATTGCAGCCACAAAATCATGTAAATATTGATGCACTTTTGGCAAGTGCGCGTAGAACATATCACTAATAATCGGTGTTGAATCCCCAGACTGACTCGGATACATTTGCCGAAAATTCGCCTTAGCCAGGTGAATGAACGCGTCTAACCGCAACCCATCAATGCCTTTTTCAACCCAAAATTCGGCGACATCGCGCATGGCTTGCTGTACCGCTGGATTGGTCCAATTGAGGTCCGGCATCCGCTTATCAAACAGATGAAAATAGTACTGGTCGCCGCCAGCTGGATCCTTGTCCCAGACGCTACCGCCAAAGAAAGAGCCCCAATTATTAGGACGACCCCCATCGGCTGCTGGATTTTGCCACAGATAATAGTCTCGATACTTGCTATGCGGGTCAGCGACGGCTTGCTGAAACCACGGATGTTGATCCGAGGTGTGGTTTAGGACAAAATCAAAAATCAGATGCATCCCATGTTCATGAACGACTTTGATAAGTGTTTCCACGTCCGCCATCGTTCCCAAGCTGGGGTCGACCTGATAATAATCTGAAACATCATAGCCATTATCCACTTGGGGCGATTGGTAAATAGGATTCAGCCATAACGTCGTTACCCCGAGTTGCTTTAAATATGGCACTTTAGCTGTGATGCCGGGAATATCGCCGATACCATCGTGATTACTGTCATTAAAACTCTTCGGATAAATTTGATAAATCGTCTGTTGGTCATACCAATGCTTGCTCATCTGTCTATACTCCTCTTTAACGGGTCGATTCTGCCACCGACAACCGTGAATTAATGATGATCTTCTCCTGGTCGCGGCGCGGCGTATCACCATGATTAATGTTAGCTAGCAATAATCTTGCAGCGGCGCGCCCCATCGCTTCTAGGGGCTGTTGCATCGTCGTTAGTCGTTTCGTTGCAATTTGATTCAATAAGACACCGTCGAACCCAATAACACCATACTCCGTGGGCACCTGACCGCCCTCGCTTATGATAGCGGTTTCAACTCCAATCGCCAGCCGGTCACTGGCACACACAAAGGCCGTGTTGCGTGGGAAATTACGCCAGTGGGCTTTAACATACGCTGTTGCCGTATGTGAGTGATTTTCTAGGCGAATGATTTGGGCGCTGATTCGGTGCGTCGTCACATATTCGCGAAAGCCGCGCTCACGGTCCAATTCAAAGGGTTCTGCAACTGCGATACCAATGAAGACTAGGTGCGTATAACCGGTTTCGACCGCATATTTCGTACTTTCTTGAACTGCTTGATAGTTATCCGTATCGACATAATCGTACCCCTGACGATTACTACCAAAAAAGACGACTGGCTGCGTCAACCGGGATACCCAGGCATAGTCAGTCTGACGAATCCCGGTTAAGATGTAGCCATCACATTCACCGTTTTGAAAACTGTTGCGCGTTGCAATCTGTAGTGCATATTGATGCTGGTTCAACTCGTTAGAAATTCCCGCCAGCAACATCATGTAGTACGGTTCCGTCGTATCCATATCCTCAAAAATAGTCAATTTGATGACCCGCGTCCTTCGACCAACTAGCGCTCGCGCTGCCGCATTCGGCTGATAATTCAATTGTGCCATCACGTCCAAAATAAGCTCGCGTAATTCCGGACGGACTTGGTCGGGATGATTGATCACTCTTGAGACCGTCATCTTCGACACATTGGCTTTTTTTGCGACATCGTTTAGCGTTATCATACTTAGATTCCCCCCATCGGTAAAAGTAAGTCCGATCCTATGGCAAAGCTTTAATCTGATGTACTGAGTGTCTTCTCACGATTTGATGTGGGACAATCACCGCCGTTGATAATTCATCAGTCGGATGGTCCGCTAAGGCGATTTTCGCAGCTTCTTCACCTAGACGCTGTGGAAATACGGCAATCGAAGTCAACATTGGATGTGCTAAATCAGAGAAAATCGAATTGTTAAAACCAATCAGTGAAAATTGTTTGACCTTCCAATCAGGATCGTTGTGGAGTACCTGTTGTAATTTAAGTGCTAGCATATCATCGACAGCGACAAACGCTGTGACATCAGGATTCTGGTCAAAGAATTGATGCAATGCTTTAACGCCAGCTGCATGTGTTTCAAACCGTTCTGACAGCATAATGTTCGGTAACTGATTCTGCATCATCACCCGCTGATAACCGAGCATCCGGTCGCTCTGAACCATCCGTGATAAATCGGTGCACAAAAAACCGATGCGGCGATGCCCATGGTCAACCAAGTACTGTGCCGCATCCGTCCCAGCTTGAACGTTGTCGTTATCGACATACGACGTCTTATTGATTTCCTGATAGGGCTTCCCAATCACAACATACTGAACGTCAAATTGTTTCAATCGTTCAACGACCGGATCGTCTTTTTCTGAGTACAGCAAAATAAAGGTCCGAATATGGCCTTGTGCGATCATTACGTCAATATTATGCACCAATTCTTCACTAGAAATCCCCGTCGCTAGCGTCGTCATCGACCCATGCTTGCTACAGACTTCATTAATTCCACGAATCATTTCTAAGAAAAATGGGTTAGAAAAGATTTCGTGGTGGTCGACAGGTAACACGACACCAATTGTGTTGCTAGCTTTAGTGGCTAGGTTTTGCGCATTAAAATCTGGCGCGTAGTTCAATTCTCGCGCAGCTTTAATCACCTTATCACGTGTCGGTTTACTAATAATCTTACTGCCATGCATGGCACGTGACGCCGTTGACGGTGACACACCCGCGCGCTGGGCAACATCCTTAATGGTTGCCATCATGATCCCCCCGTTCTGTTCAGTCTCTCGTTCTAAATATAAAACGTTTTCAATGTTATTGCAAGCGATTGCATAAATTTGCATTACAATTTAAATTATACCGCAAAAAAGACTGTGATTTCGCGCGCTCACAGTCTTTTAGTTGAGATAATTATCGACTCATATCAGTTAGTCTGATTTTTGAAAAAATTCTAGCTATTATCTACTTAATTTTCAACGGCGCCAACTGCGCTTCCACATCCGCCAACGGTACGTCCGCTTGCAACAACGAAGCCGCGGTGTAGGCACTCTCGACTAGGGCGGTGTCATACAAGTGAACCGGCTTGGTGCTCATTTCAATCGCCATTTCCAGATTCATTTTGGCACTCCCAAGGTCATAGAACGCTAACAGCTCATCCGCCGTATTGGCATCAAAGGCCTCCGTGATCTTCGCCATGCTCGTCCCGACTTGATCGTCATCCGTTCCACCAGCAATCGTGATGGAGACATCCTTCGCCACTTGTGCGAGTAGTCGTTGAACGCCAGCTGCGATTTCAGGGACGTGGGAAACAACAACAATTCCTAGACTCATAAAATTCCCTCCGTTGCTAATAAGGTCGTAAACAAGTAACCACTAGAGACGGCGCCTGGATCTAGATGGCCGGCAGAACGTTCGCCTAAATAGGACGCCCGCCCTTTTTTGGCAACCATCGGCTTCGTGCTGGCAACCGCATCGTCGATAACGGTCTGCGTCAATTTGCCAGCTTGAACAGCGGCAACGACGGGGGCCCACACGTCAATCAAGGTTTTGTCGCCAGTCGTCGCACCACCGCGTTTTTCAATTCCGGCTAATGCGGCAGCGAGCAAGGTGCCGAGGTCCGTATCGGTCTTACTCTGTTTCGCCATCTCTAAGAAGGCCGTCCCGTATAAGGGGCCTGAAGCACCACCGACTTTGCTGATCAGCGCCATGGCAGTCGCTTGAAACAGCTTCGTCAAATCTGCAGGTTGCGTGGCTAGGGCAGTCTTGACGGCTGCTAAGCCCCGCGCCATGTTGCCACCATGGTCGCCGTCACCGATGGGGGTGTCCAATTCACTTAAGTAAGATTGGTGTTGTTCAATTTGGGCGGCAAATTGATTCAGCCATGCCGTCGTATTTTCAACTGTTAACATTTTTACGTCCTCCTCTTATGACCAAGCAATCGTTTTAACTGGGTATTGTAAGTAATCGAGCCAGTTAGTCGTCGTCATATCTAGCAGTGTCAGTGAAATCCCCGCCATATCGATTGACGTCATGTAATTGCCGACTTTCATAAACGCCGGTTCGATGTCACGGGCAGCTAATCCATCCAATAAGTCATGGCAGAACACGTACTGGTCCATGAGTGGCGTTGCGCCCATCCCATTAACGAGTACCGCGTATTGATGGTCAGCTTGCAACTTGAGTTCGTCATCTAGCTTACCTAACAATTCTTGGACTAACGCCTTGGATGGCTTGATTTTTTCACGTCGATAACCGGGTTCACTATGAATGCCGACGCCAAATTCAATCTCATCGTCCGCCAATTCAAAGCCTGGCTTGCCGACTTCTGGGACCGTAGCAGCGGATAACGCGACCGCAATCGTTTTGAGCTGTGGCATGACCTGGTTGGCTAGCGTTTCAAGCTCATCGAGACTCGCCCCTTGATCTGTCGCGGCACCGAGAATCTTATGCATCAAAACGGTTCCCGCAACACCGCGCCGGCCTTGCGTATACAAGCTATCCTTGACCGCAATATCGTCATCGACCACGATCGATTTCACTTGAATGTCATCCAACTCGGCCATATCCTTGGCCATGTCGAAGTTCATTACATCACCGGAATAGTTTTTGATGACGAGAAAAACGCCTTTACCCTGGTCAACGGCTTTGATTGCCGCGTAAATCTGATCCGGCGTTGGTGAGGTGAAGACTTGACCGGCGACCGCGGCACTTAACATACCTTGGCCAACAAAACCGGCGTGGGCGGGTTCGTGACCACTGCCCCCACCACTTACAAGACCGACCTTACCTTTCATCGAGGCTTGGTCGCTACGAACCATCGCTTCAGTATCTGGTAATTTCGTTAAATACTGCGGGTAGGACCGTACCAAGCCATCGACCATCTCTTCAACCACGTTTTTTGGATCATTAATAATTTTCTTCATACCTCAACCCGTCCCTTCTATCATTTACACGTTCATTCTATATGAATCCGCTTTCAAAATAAATGGACACTTTCCAGGTTCTGTCCGTCACTTGCCGACCGAGACTGTTTTCGAATGCGGTATAATTATATCAAACTAACGACTAAGAAGGTGGCATTATGCAAATCATCAACGAACCTCAAAATGCCCTGAATCAGGCGATTCAAGGCATTCAGCGAGCTTATCCAAACTTACAATGGGTTCCTGGCACGCTGGGCTGCTACGACCGAAATTTTCGCGACGACCAAGTGCCGTTGATTGCTGGTGGGGGTAGCGGCCACGATCCAGCTCACTGGGGATACGTTGGCACTGGTATGCTAAGTGCCGCCGTCATGGGCCAAGTCTTCCAGCCACCGACACCGCAAGAAATCATCAAAGTGACCAAGCAAGTCACTAAGAATCATGAAGCCTTTTTTATCATCAAAAACTTTCCTGCCGATGTCGCCGCCTTTACAACGGCAGAAGCCCAACTGACCGCTGAAGGCTGGCAAGTTGGGCACTGCATCGTCGCCGATGATATTTCAGTTGACAATGCGTCCCTCAAGCAACGACGCAGAGGGGTTGCCGGTACTGTTTTAATTCATAAAATTCTCGGAGCAGCCGCAGCACGGGGCGTGTCGATCGCCGAACTCACTGATTTGTCGGCATCCCTCAACGACAATATTCATACGATTGGCGTTGCTGCTAGTGGTGCGCAGATTCCGGGTCAAACCGCGACCTCGTTTAGCTTACAACCCGACGAAATCTACTACGGTGTCGGCATTCACGGCGAACCTGGGTATCGGCGCGAACCTTTTCAGTCTTCAGAACGGCTCGCGCAAGAGCTGGTCAGTAAGTTGCGACTCAACTTCCGCTGGCATGCTGGCGACCACTACGCTGTGATGGTGAACTCACTCGGTGGGACGACGCCCTTAGAACTGATGGTCTTCAACAACGACGTCCATGAGCTGCTCGACTTAGATGCCGTCACCGTTGACTTCAATAAAGTCGGCACCTTCTTGACTTCTAACGGGATGCACGGGTTATCGTTGACCTTATTAAAGCTTGCTCACTCGAGCTGGTTGCCCGCACTCCAGAAGCCGGTCACAACTGCCGCTTGGCCCAACTAATTCAAAATCGCCAACGTCATCTTAATGGCCGCAATCGCATCTTGCGACAGGACCTCATAGTCTTCCGGATGATTGGCAACGATATTATGCGTCAGCGATTGCGCGATGCCTAAACACAGTAACCAGATCAAGGCCGCCATCTCCGGTTCATCCGTCTGCGTCAGCTCAGTCAACAAGACGGCTAAGTGATGGCCAACTAACGCGGTCACGTCGATTTCGTGCTGGGTATTGATACACTCGGCATAAAACCGCCGATTCGCATCCAGTTCATAACAGACTAGCTTGATAATGTCTGGCCACGGCAAGTAGTTCAAGTTATGTTCAACGGTCTCGGCCAAGGTATCATCAATAAACCAGGTTAATAACTCATATTTATCTTGAAAATAATCATAAAATGTCTGCCGCCGAAAATGGGCTGCATCCATAATGGCCGTCACTGATGTCCGGCTAAAGCCCTTCGCAAGTACGACATCGTGAAATGACTTAGCAATCTTTTTCTTGGTGATGTATGCCACTTGTAGACGCCTCCATGCTTGTTTTATCAACATTGTATCGATAAGTGCGCGCCCTGTCCAACAGAACTGAAATCGGCTAGTCACTACTATTCCACGAAACGCTATGAACAGTGATATAGCGTTTCGTGGAATTAATTTTTTAATGCTGAGTATTAATGCTATTTTCGGCCCCTAGTATTTTTGAGCGTCATACACTAAAATACTAACAACACACACTTAGGGGGCTTTCATCATGACACCATCACTTACCGTCAAGCGGCTACCACTGCTGGGGATGTTGGTTGCTATGCAGGTCGTTTTGGGTAGCTTGCTGACCATCCAACTGTTACTCACTAAAATCTCGTTTACTTTTATCATCATCGCGTTGACCGCACGGCTATTCTCACCACCCGTCACCGCAGGCAGTGCGGCCTTTGCCAATCTATTAGGCATGTTGTTGTTTCCAAAATTCACGTTTTTTCCCGGCTTTATCTTAACGGCCTTTTTGACCGGACTGGTTTTTGGTCTCGCCTTCCAACAACAAACGAACCTGCCGCGGATTTTAACGGCGAACTTTATCGTGGTCTTCATCCTCAACCTCTTCATGAACAGTCTGTGGCTACACATCATGTACATGACGCCGTGGTCCGTACTGCTGACGACCCGCCTTATTCAAGAAATCGTGACCTACGTTTGCTACACGGTCATTTTGATTGCGGTCTTTAAGGTCCCGATTCTGACCAAACTGACAACCCGTGACAGTGGTCATTAATTATTTATTGAAATTAATGATGACGCCCAGTCAAGATTAGCTCTCAAGCGCCGCACCAGATCAAAACACCCAGTCGTTTCAGGAATTTTTCAAGCAAAATTCGCGAGACGACTGGGTGTTTTAATTATTCGTGTGCTTCATTATTCTATTCGCCAGCGTAGCCCCTGTTCGGCCACAGCATCCATTCCGAAGCGCTACCACCTGTCTGCCAAAACCGGTAACAGGCCGCCAGTTTTAACATGCAACTAATTCAACGCCGCAACCATCCCATCCAAAAATTCATCCGCCGCACCGATAAAGATTTGTTGGGAATGATTGAAGATGGGCGCCTGTTCGTCTGAATTCACAGACAAGACGTGTTGCGCGCCGGACATGCCGGCTAGGTAATCATCATCACCGGACACGCCCACATTAATCAGGACTTCAGGCGCGACTGTGACCGCGCTACCACCGATTTGTTGCTCAACACTAAACTGTTCCATAGCGGTCAATGGCTGCGTGACAGCAATCGCTGCGCCGATCCACTTGGCTAATTGCTGGGCCTGTAATAAAACAGCTGGTGTCATGGCGCCCCGTCCGAGTGCAATGATCCGTTTGGCAGTCGCAATGCTTCCGACATTGACTGGCACGTCTTGCGTTAATTTCAGCCGCTTGACGACCCGATGTAAATCCGCGACAACTAGGTGTTCCGGCGCCGTTGCGGATTCGTGCCCGACACTTAAGGCCGCATCATCATTAAAGTTGGTCGTCGCGTAAGTCGTGGCAAGTTGACCGGCCGTTCCCACCAGTAGTGGCAGGGTTGCCAAATCGTTACGCAAAGCGACCAATGGTGATTGTTGCGTGTAGGCTAAATCGCCAATCAGCGGCATTAATGGTTCAAAGGGCGCCAAGGCTTGTTGACTCGCAAACAGTGCGGCTAATTGCGCGGCATCCGTAAAGCCGCGGTCATCATCCGCCTGTTGAGCCGCATTAAAGACACTCGTCTCCAAGCTGGCAGTCAATGCTAAGGCCGGTGCCAGCGTCGTTAAAGGCGGTTGTTCAGCCAAGGCCAATTGTCGCACTTGATCCGTCGCGTGTTGCCAGACGCCGGCCGTCACCGTTGCCGCAAATAGTTGCCCAACGGCTTGGGATCGCTGTAAGACGCGTTGGCCCCGACCGAGCTGACCGAGTTGATTGGCCGCCGTTGCCGGAACGGCGGTGAGTTTTAAGTCAGCCACCGATAAACCGCGTAGTCCGAGTAACGGGACCAGATTGCCAATCTCAACCCCCGCTTGGTCGGCCTTGATCAGGAACGCGCCGGCCGCATCCGGTGGCGTCTGGGCTAACACTAGGTAGTCGGTCGCCTGACCAGCGTTCAACACAGCCTTGACCGTTCCGGTTAATTGCCAACCAGCCGTTACTGGCGTGGCTTTGACCGTAGAACTATCAGTCACGCGCAACGGTAGCGCGGCTAAGCCAAAGGTCGTTTGCGGTGTTAAATACTGTTGCCGCTGCTGGGGCGTCCCAAACGTTGCCACGGCATCTTCAACTTGCCAGCGAGCAGCGAATTGGCTCGCTAATCCAGCGGAGTTCTGCGCTAAGACCAATAATGCCAGCACCCGTTGCGTCAAGCGTTCATCCGCTAACCCATCACTTAAAGCCAACTGCTCGGCCAGTGTCGCTAACAGCGCGGGATCGACCGTCCCAGTCGTTTCCAATTGCATGGTCATGCCCATCAGTTGCTCACGCGCTAATGCTTGTAAGGTTTGCCACAGCGCCATCTGCCGTGCTGATAAATGTAATTCCATCTTGATCCCTCGCTTCATCCGTTACTTAATAAGTCTAACTTACCACATTTTTAGCGCGCAAACGAATAATCCTGTCAGCGACGCTCGTTTCACACGTTGACCCGCACCATTCAGTGCAAGCTAGCTGTAAAATCAAAAAAGCAACTGCCTGATCCATGCCGGCAATTACTTTTTGAATGCATCGTGATGGTAAGTGGCAAGCTTCAGTAGTTTGCCTCCTACAGTCTTTCAGAAGGCCAATGTAACATCAATACATGCGACTTTGCGCACTAAGGGGCAACGAAGCCATGCTCCAAAATCGTCATATAGGTTTGAGCCCGTTGAACGACCCACGCGGCATCATCCATCGACTGCACATTTGGTTGTTTTCGCATATAGGCTTGAAATTCCGTAAAAATTTGATTATAAACGCCCATAATTAACGCAATCGTTGCTTCACGATCAATCTCTGGACGCAGTTTCATTTTATCCAAGACCTGACCAATCATGTCCTGAGTCATCGTCATTGCTTTGGCATACAAGCCTTTCATCTGTGCTTGTAATTTCACCGGTAACCGTTCCAAGGCACCGTAAGCTTCAATCATGACCTTCATCTCATCTGGATGAGTTCGGCCGAAATCAGCCTTATATTGTGCGCTGCGAGCCATCAACGTCACCAGGTCATCGGGTACGGCATAGGATTGGCGATTGATCGTCGCAATAATTGTCTCAGTCGCCAGCTGGACGGTTGCGAAGTAGAGCCCCTGTTTGCTGCCATAGTAATGAAACAGGAGCCCTTTGGAGACAGCCGCAGCACTGGCGATGGCATCCGTTTTGGCATCCTGATAGCCCCGCGCAGCAAACTCATGCATCGCCGCTTGCATCATCCGCGCCACCTTTTTTGGATCCTTGGGAACTGTTTGCTTGTTTGCCATCTACCAATCATCCTTTCATCCATTGTTGTTGCTAGTGGCCATCATATTAATCATTGTCATCAATTGTCATCGTGACGTTGGTCGGGTTGCCAGCGACCTATTGCGCGAGGTCCCGACGCCGATAGCCAAACGCCGCTATGATTAATATTAGCACAGCGATTGCCAAGCACCAGCCACTCGTGGTCCAATCGATTGCTTTAATCGGAACCTTATTGACAAACCCGATTGGCGTCAACCGCCGCGCCCACCGTGGCAAATCGATTAAGTTGCCCAGATAAAGCGAGAAAAACGCATAACCGACCCACGCCCAGGCGACCACGCGCCATTTGGGTAGCCAACCAGCTAAGGCACTGGCAACCGCAATCATGACCAACATTGCCGGAACATAGGCACAGAAAATCTGCCAATAAGTTGACCAGCGAATCGGGTCCGTCATGCTAACTGCTCCCATCAAATACATCCCGGCCAGGCCTGAAAGTAGCACGCCGCTACCAAGAACGAGTGCCCAACCGGTATAACTCGCCCACACGTGCCAACGAGACGTGGCAGTCGCATAAACTTGATGCAGAACGCCTCTTTGCTCATCGCCCACCAGCTTCAGCATCAACTGCACGGCTGGAATTAGCGCCACAATCACCATCACGACCGCTAACACGGCAATGAAATTTTTAACGACCGTCCGATTGGCCGCAGCCAGTGCGGAAGCCCCCAGTAATTGCTTGATCATCGGATTGCTTTTTGCTAAGTCACCAATCGTGTTAAAAATTGACGCGTAGGACGCCCCTAAAATGAAATTACCGAGCAGCCAGGCAATCATCATGCCTCGTGATTGCCGCCATAATAACGTCGCCGGCCCTCGCAGCCACAAACTTGCCTGACTCCGGCCACGACGCGGGCTAATCAAGCCAGCGCCCACATCACGTTGGGCACTCAATCCCAGTGCCACCGCTAAGCACACTAGACCCATCAGCCCATACAAACCGACCGGTAGCCAGTGGGCCGTCTGGTAAGCGTCCATTTTTTCAATCCAGCCAAAGGGAATCCACCAAGTGAGGCGGGGGTGGCTGACATCCGTTCCCATTCGCGCAATATACATGCCGCCGAGAACCACGTAACTGAGCATCGTGGTCCCGCTAGCACTGGTCGCGACCTGAGCAAGCAAGAGCGTCAGCATCCCAAACGCCCAGCCAAGTGTGCCTAAGCCCAGGCCAATCAGCCAATTACCGGTCGTCGTTGCACCAGGCAGTTGTGCCACTTGCAGGCCCAATCCAAAGAGCACGCCAACTAAGCCATTTAAGATGGTCAGTTCTGTCGCAACCGCGAACAGCGGCGCGAGGCGACCGACCGCGTGTGCTCGAATCAATTCTAATCGGCCGTCATCCTCGTCAGTGCGGGTCGCAGCGACCGCAATCATGATATTCATAATCACCATGAACAGCGCCATAAAAACGACCATTTCAGTCGCAAACACCTTGGCTGTCGTATACGGTGCCTTTGCGGTAAAAGCGCCAAATAAGGCGACCATCGCCGGCATCTTAAGGGTTTTGACAATTTCATTTAAGGCGGCCTGAGTCCCATAAATTCCGTCAAATTTAGCCGCAATCACCGCGAATAAGCCGGTCATTACCGCAATCCAAATCAAGTTCTTCTTCCAATCTCGTTTTAGATTAAAACGGATCAGTGTCCCCGTCTGTGCACCTAATTGCCCCTTCATCCGAATCACTTCCCGTCATCATGTGGTTCATCAGCGGTGTAGTAGCGCATGAACAAGTCTTCGAGAGTCGGCGGTGTCGTGGTCAACGTTAACAGTTGCCGCTGCGTTAAATATTGCATGACGACACTCAGTTGGTCCGCATCGACTGCCAGACTGACGTGATTTTTGCCGTGCCGCGCAGTGACGCCATGAACGCCCGGTAATGTTGCCAAATCGGTCAAGGCCTCTTGTGTCTGAACGTCCACCGTTGTCCGAGTTAAATGGCGCATTTCGGCCAAGGTCCCCGTCTCAACGATTCGTCCTTCACGAATAATCGCAATCCGGTCACACATTTTTTCAACCTCCGACAGGATATGACTCGACAGCAAGACGCTTTTCCCTTGTTGCTTTAATGCCAGGACCTCGTTTTGAAACGTCTGTTCATTCAATGGATCTAATCCGGAGGTCGGCTCGTCAAAGATATAAAAGTCCGCATCTGTCGAAAAGGCCGCAATCAAGGCCACTTTTTGCCGATTGCCTTTAGAATAGGTGCGCGCTTTTTTACGCGGATCCAATTCAAATTTATCAATCAGCGCATCCGTCTTCGCGGTATGCTGCCCACCGTTCAGCTTCAAGAACAGGTCAATGATTTCACCACCACTCAAATTCGGCCACAAATAGACATCGCCCGGAACATACGCCAACCGCTTGTGAATCGCAACGCTCTCTCGCCAGACGTCTTGGCCAAAAATCAGCGCATGACCACTAGTCGCCCGTAAAATCCCCAGTAATACCCGAATCGTCGTCGACTTTCCCGCACCGTTCGGGCCAATAAAACCAAACACTTCCCCCGGCCCAACTTCAAAATCAATATCAGCTAACGCATTGAACTTGCCAAACCGTTTCTGTAAATGGGTAATTTTTAAAACTGGTTCATTAGCCATACCACTCACTCCCATCATCCGAGCTCATCAACAAGCAACTCGGTTGTATTGTTGCCGCTATCATACGCACTATTGACTCACAAGTCAATGACTGGCGAGTCAATTTTTCTGCTATTTTAGCTTAATGGTTTGAAATGCTGCGACAACAGTCATTCTCGCTCGTTAAGCTAATTAAGTATCCACGAAGATGAGTGGTAGATTGGCGTAATGTCCTGACCTGACGACACTAATTCGTGGTTTAACTTCAGTGCATATTTCCTGCTTGCGTGATCACGCCAGTTGATTGCTTAACCTACCTTCTTCGCTTAGTGTCCTAACGACCTAAGCAATTAAGCTAATCGAGGCCTTACATCTGACTCCAGTACGACCACAATCGTAAAGTTAACTTTCTTATTTCCCGGGAAATAATCTGGGTAATTATTCGATTGCCGAACGATCACTCTTAAAGATTGCCCGAATTCGACTCATGCTCAGCCAACAAAAAAACACCCCGATTATTCGGAGTGCTTAATGTATGTACGCGCCTAGTCCGTACTTGATTCTTCATATTCTTTCAATACGGGCATCACATAGCGTTGTTCAGCTTGCTTGCGCGCCATAATTGCATCGTCCATATCTGCAAATTGTTGATTTAATACTAACCGGCCACGATACATTAACCGGGTCACCCATTTTTGTGAGCAACGGTCAAAGGATACCCCAATGACGCCACTCCGGTTACGGCTATTCGGCTTCAATCGATCGACTGAAGTTCCTTGATATAGCGGTAAGTTATCACTCCGTCCCATGTTTTTACGTGTTTGGGGATTCTCGAAAATATTCTTCCGACTGACATCCGCGCGTAAACAACCACAGCTTTTCGTAATTCCTTTCCGTAACCGATAACTATCGACAACTACCTGTCGACCACATGAACACTGACACAACCACCGTGCATTACCATTAGGTGCACTTTCAGCCCGTTCGAGCACAGTCAAACGGCTAAAAGTCTCACCTGTCAAATCCTTGAGTCGCATCAAAATCACCTCACTAAGCTTTCTGCATATTTAGTCCGACCACATTAAATCCAATCGAGCTTGTACTGTCTACGGTAACCCGATTATATGAAATATTTGTGACGAATAAAAAAATTTTCATTGTTAAATTTGCGCCTATCTTCTTATTTGGCGGAAAATACGTCAATACTCCGCACATTCCAGCTTTGTCCTTTATACTAGAATACTACTATTATGTTTGTGTGTCACTTATTATTATTTATATTATTTTTAGCTGATTGACTAACCCCGCTTGAATGCCGCTAGCGATGCGCCTTAAAGTGCAGTAACGACCTGCTTAATTGGCTTGGCACCCCACAAACAAATTCCGACCACTTAGCGGGTTAATCCCCACCATTGGACGTCAAAAAAATGCCACTTCGTCGTAACGACTACAAAGTGACGTTTACGTCTATGTTCAATTAAGGGCCTGTCAGTCCAGATAAAAAAACTAATCAGACAAACCAACCGACTGGTGCCAGTCCCAGCCAACTGAAAATGTCGATGTGTACTTGGTCAGCGGTTACTGACTGGATCACTTGCTTGATTTCGGAAGTGCTGGCCAATGTTTGGACATCATACCAATACTTGCCGCGCTTGTCATGGCCGACCAGGGTCCACCGACCTAAAGATTTTAGTTCTGGCGCTTCAACATCCAACTCTGCCGTTAACGGACTCACAAAGACGTGCATCGTTGGCATCCACGCGCCGTCGTACTGCTCAGTCTCTCGGCGCAACTGACTGATTTGTGATTGTAACCGTCCGGAGATGCGATACAGTCCGAGAATGGCTAATAGTCCCACCAACAATAGCAGCAGCCAAGGCCCTAGCAAGTCAAGTTGTTGCCGCTGAATCAAAAGTACCAGGAACAAGCCCCAGACGATCACCCCGGCATACAAACTCAAATTGATCGTATTCATCGCCTGGTCGCGCAACTGTAACGCAACTTTCAAGCGCATTTGCGGGTCGCTGGGAGCCAGCTTAGTCTGTTGCAAGCTCGGCTGGTCGCTCCCCGTATAGATGACGTCGACATTCGTCCCCTTCACTGGAACTGTCGTCAACACTTGAAATGCACTGTTGCGGTCAGTCACCGTCGTCGAAACATCCTGCGCCACGTATTCACTGAAGACACGGTAGGTCGGCTCAACTTTTTTAAACTGATACCAATTTCCATGAATCCCCATCAATAAATGGTGCCGGGCTGCAAGGCCGTTTAGCCACGTTAACTCCTGTTCTGAACCTTTAATCAAAAACCGATGCCGCCACATAATCCCACGTCCTTTTTTACTAAAGATAACCAATTGGTGCTAATCCCAGCCAGCTGACAATCGATACGGTAACGCTATGGTCAAGTACTGGCTGTAGCGTTTGTTTGATTTCACTAGCACTGGCTAACGTTCGAACATCATACCAATACATGCCGCGATGATTTTGCCCCACGTACTGCCACTGGCCGATACTAGCCACTTTTTCAATCTCGAGCGGTGCCGCCATGTTTTTCAAAAAGACGTGCATCGTTGGCCGCCACGCATCATCATACTGTTGCGTCACGACACGCAACGCGTTGGCTTGCTTGTGAATCCGACTCGCCTGCCACGCCGGATAAAAGCTAAATAGGATCCAAATCAAACCATACCAGCCGCCCCACGCGTCGTTCATGAGCTTGAAATAAATCAAAATCATTGCCAGTAGTAATCCCAGAACAACCCTGAGATTCATCACATTCATCAAGTGTCCCCGCTGTGCCAGCGCGACTTTCAATTGCAGTGGGGCATTTTGCCGATCAACGCGCGTCACGTCCAGACTGGCTTGTGTCGTCGCCGTATAAATGACTTGGACATCCGGCTGCTTGAGCTGCAACTTGGTCACCAATTCAAACGGCGGCTGACTCGCCTCAATGTCCGTCGCCACCTCGCTCGTGACATACTCACTGAAGAGCTGCACTGGCGTCTTGGTCGCCTGAAATTGATACCAATTACCCGTAATTCGGCATAACCGCTGTCCCCGCTGTGCTTGCTGGTTCAGCCACTTGAGCTCGTCATCCGAGCCTTTGACCGTAACATGATAGCGCCACATCTTACCACTTCCCCCGTGATATCAGCCTGTTAGATAGACTAGAGACCTTCTTGTTCACAAATCTGGTTCAATAATTGCAGCCGTTTCCGTTCAGCTGCCAAGACCGATTCGCCACTCCCCGTGATTTCATACGTGTGCACGTCATTTTCATCCACGCGTTCCGTCATCAAATAATCCTTGGTCATCGCGTGTAAGTTGGTGAACAGGGTCCCCAAGCCAAGCTGTAGCTGATTTTGCGTCAACTCAGCGATCTTTTCCGGAATCGCTTCGCTCGTAATCGGCTTGCGGACGCTGACTAAGACCAAGAACGCCGCTTCCGTCATTGGTTCATACTTGTCGATCAATCGTTGATAGAAATTAGCTGGCATCATCACATCTCCTCATATCGCACGCTCGTTAAAGCGCTTTCTAAAAGCTAACTTAATTATGGTCCACCGCTTAGTCGAATGCAACTTTCACCAGCATTTTCAGCAAAAAATCGGCAACCACTGTCAAATGTGGTTACCGATTCTTTAATGGAGCTGTACATCAGCGACAACCGAACTCGTCGCGTATGGAAAGTGTGATTCTGACACTTCAAACGGCTGGCCGTCATCCATATAACTGATCTGATTGATGATCAACACGGGGTCATTTAATTTTGCCCCCATGGCCGCCACGTCATCAGCCGTAACTCTACCGGCGGAAATGATGCGGTGCGACCCGGCAATTTTCTTACCGCTATGCTGTTCCAAGTAACCATAAGCGGAGCCTTCCAGTACTTTTTTCGTCAACGTGACGATTCCAGTCGGCATAATCGTATGTTCATAGGCCCAGACTTTGCCATCGACATAGCGCGTCCGCCGCATCACGTAGACGGGATCCATCTCGTCAATCAGCAGTTGTTCGGCTTCACGCTTCGTTGGCAACCGTGCTTCTAGTTCTAGCACTTTACTCGTCACTTTTTTACCGGCGTTGGTTTGGGTCGTTCCGAGTGGCTTGTCCACCAACGTTTCCTGCCGTCTTTCGGTCAAGCCAAAGTCTTTACGGACAAAGGTCCCAGCCCCTCGTTTCGAGTACACCATCCCTTCGATGATTAATAATTGAATCGCCTTATGAATGGTGATCCGCGTCGTATCAAAGGTCGCCGCTAATTTATTTTGATCGGGCATTAATTCTCCCGGCGTATATTTGCCAGATTTAATTTCTTCTCGCAAGGTATCCGCAATCGTTTCGTATTTATAAGCCAAATTCTACACACCCCTTTTACCATTTGGTCTTGTCAACTAGTTTACCCCTTTTAGCAGCTAAATGAAACGATTTGTATATACTTTTATCAGCTTTGTTTAATTACTAATCATTCTGTCATTAGCTCGCCAGATTGCCGCTAACTCCCCTGGAATGTTCGGCTTTTAAATGCGCTTTTTTCGGTTTTTCCGACCAATCTAAATGTAACCGAATCCATCCGTTCGGTTTAGCTTGCACCCTACTGTACTTTGGCGTATGCTTTAATAGTTAAATTCAGATGAGAAAAAGCTGTGACGAGATGAGTAAACTAGGACGTGTGCCTAGAGAGTCGCTGATTTGGTGCAAAACGACGATACGCTTAGTCGAAGATGGTCTTGAAGAAGCTACTGGGGCGACCCAGTCGGAGCGATTCGTTACGATCATGATAAGCCCGCCATGCGGGAAATCTCGGTGGTAACACGCAAACGCGTCCTGGAAAGCATTTTGCTTTTAGGCGCGTTTTTTAGTTTTCATCGTTGATCTGAATTGACGATTAGAGATATTGGTTTTGCGGTTCGCAATGATTATTGTTCACGATATTATTTTTATCATATAAGGAGTGTTGTACTATGCAAAATAAGCAATCTAATTCAATTCGTACCGTCGTCGCTACTGGGATTGGCGCTGCCGTCATCTTCGTTCTAATGAAGTTTGTCGCTATTCCAACTGGGATTCCAAACACGCAAGTCAATGTGGCGATGGGCTTTCTGGCCTTGTTAGGCGCCATCTTTGGCCCGGTCGCAGCTGGACTCGCCGTATTCATTGGTCACGCCCTCAACGACTTCGTGACTTACGGTTCGCCTTGGTGGACGTGGGTCGTGGTTGATGGACTGATTGGGGTCGCCTTTGGTTTAGCGAAGAACCGTCTCAAGATTGAAAATGGCGTTTTAGGTAAGGCCAAGCTCATCTGGTTCAACATTTATCAGATTATCGTTAACTTTATTGGCTGGGTGCTTTTAGCGCCAACCGGTGATATCATTATCTATCACGAACCGGCCAACAAAGTCTACCTCCAAGGTGTCGTGACTTGGATCGCCGATTCTATCTCAGTTGCCATTATTGGGACGATTCTGCTCGTCTTATACGCGCGGACGCGGACTCAACGTGGGAGCTTAACAAAGGAACGTTAACATGATGAGTGCACCGATTATCAGCTTTAAAGACTTCTCATTTCAATACAACAGTCAAACGGAACCAACGCTGCGCCACGTGAATCTCGAAATTTATCTTGGCGAAAAAGTTTTGATTGCGGGGCCTTCAGGTTCTGGCAAATCAACCTTGGGCCGTTGTTTAAATGGCTTGATTCCGCAGTCCTACACCGGCACCATCAGCGGGCAAGCGACCGTGGCAGGCCAGGATATTACCCAGAGCTCCATTTTTGCGCTATCCCAACATGTTGGTACCGTGTTGCAAGATCCCGACAGCCAATTCGTTGGTCTGACCGTCGTCGAAGACATGGCTTTTTCACTGGAAAACGACCAACAATCCCAGTCTGAGATGCGAACTGCTACCAACCAGTGGGCCGACACCCTAGCGTTACAAGACTTGTTGACCCACCGGCCACAGGAACTATCGGGTGGTCAAAAACAACGCGTGGCGATGGCTGGCGTCCTGATCGACAACAGCAAGATTCTCCTGTTTGATGAACCCCTAGCTAGCCTGGACCCCGCGTCAGGTAAAGCATCAATGGCGCTCATCGACCAGTTGACGCACACACAGGAACTGACCGTCGTCATCATTGAACACCGAATTGAAGACGTCTTACAGCAGCCCATCGACCGGCTCATTATTATGCAAGACGGGGCCATCGTCGCTAACGACCGGCCAGAGACGATTCTGCGGCAATCACTGATGACCCAGCTCGGCTTGCGGGAACCGCTCTACCTCTCAGCACTAAAACTCGCGGGTGTCGACTTAACGACGTGCCAACATTTAGATAATCTGCAAGCCCTGCAAGTTCCTAACTTGAAACCGACGTTGCAGGCGTGGACGGCTGGCGTTCAACTCAATCCGCCCGTCGTTCACGACCAGCCCTTACTGACCATTGACCACTTGAGCTTTGGCTATGAGCCGACTAAGCCGATTATCAATGATGTTAGTGTCACCCTTCACCGTGGTGAGATGATCAGCCTTGTTGGCCAAAACGGGACTGGTAAGTCAACATTAAGCAATTTAATTACGGGATTTCTCACGCCACAAGCTGGTAAAATGGTGTTTAACGGCCGTTCACTAGCGGACCAATCAGTCAAAGAACGGGCTGATCAGATTGGCTATATCTTGCAGGACCCCAATCAAATGATCTCCAAGACGATGATTTACGATGAAGTCGCCACTGGTCTACAGTTACGCGGTGTCCCTGATGATGAAGTTGAGCGCCGTGTCTTGGCCGTTCTAAAGGTCTGTGGCCTCTATGAATTTCGTCATTGGCCGATTTCCGCGCTGAGTTTTGGTCAGAAAAAACGGGTCACCATCGCCGCCATCCTGGTCTTAGAACCGGCGATGCTGATTTTAGATGAGCCGACCGCAGGCCAAGATCTCAAGCATTACACGGAAATGATGACTTTTTTGACGACCATCAATCGCGACCAACAAATGACGATCATGCTGATTACTCACGACATGCACCTGATGTTGGAATACACGGATCGCACCATCGTCCTTGGCCATGGCAAGATTTTGATGGACGCCCAGCCAGCTGATGTTTTGACGAACACGACAATCATCCAGCAAGCATCACTCGCCGAAACGAGTCTTTACACGATGGCGGCTGCCAACGAGTTGGACCCCACCGAATTCGTTGCCAAATTTGTTCAAGCTGAACGGGAGGGCCGTTAACATGCAACATGAACTACTCATCGGCTACACTGACCGCCACACCTTCTTGAATCGCCTCAGCGGCAGCACTAAGCTGCTCTGTTTCGTCGGCCTATCGATTATCGGCATGATGACCTACGACACGCGCTACTTGATTGGTGTGATGATCTTCTCGTTGATTGTCTTTCAACGCGCCAAAATTCACTATCGCGACATCGCGTTCGTGCTCAACGTGATTATTGGGTTCTCCGTTCTGAACTTAGTCATGGTCTACGTTTTCGCACCGCACTATGGCGTTTCGATTTATGGTACGGAGCACTTGCTGCTAGGTCAGTCTGACCATTACTTTAACTTGACGGCTGAACAGCTCTTTTACGAGTTCAACTTGTTACTGAAATATACCTTTGCCGTTCCATTAGCGCTGATTTTTCTGATGACGACTAACCCGAGCGAGTTTGCCGCGAGTCTCAACAAGATTGGCATCTCCTATCGCATTAGTTACTCAGTCGCCATCGCGCTTCGCTACATTCCCGACGTTCAAGCGGATTACCGGACCATTAGCCTTGCCCAGCAAGCTCGTGGTTTTGAAATGTCGAAGAAGGCCCACTTTATGACGCGGGTCAAAGGTGGCCTCCAGATTTTGCTACCACTGATTTTCTCCAGCTTGGACCGCATCGAAACGATCAGTCAAGCTATGGAACTCCGCCGCTTTGGTCAGGGCAAACGTCGTAGCTGGTACATGGCGCAACGCTTCAAGCGCAACGATTACCTCGCATTAGGCTTGGTCGCCCTCATCATCATCCTCGGCATCGCCCTGTTTGGCGTGAATGGCGGCCGTTTTTGGAATCCGTTTAAGGCGTGAACGTGGCGTCTTAGCATTAATGCTAGCTTAATATGTATGCGAGCCTGCGAGACAGCTCGGAATAGACTAATGGGACGAGAAACTGGAGAGAGTTTCTCGTCCTATTTTAGTTTGGCTGTCGAGAGAAATGATCCCTTTTTGGCGCTTGCTATTTTAAATCCGGCTTCATCTTTCAGTATATAACGAGCAGCCGCATCTCGGGTTGCCATCTATTTACTCCTGGTCTCTAATTACTTCTGTTATGTAGTTTGCAATCAAGAGTAAAAAGCTGGAAACAATGATATACTTTGCTCAGGCACAATAGGCTGAAGAATTTCAAAAATGGAGACGATAATATGAAACAGTATTCACAAGCACGGCAAAAGAAGATTATTCACGGTAATTCAGAATTAGTGAAGTTGATGCAGCCTGCGTTACCAAGCTATTTGAAGCCCGGCAAGCAGAACACGAAGGCGAAACAGTTGTATCAAGTGTTAGATAGACTGTTGTTGTCGTACGCTTATACAATTGCTGGTGATCTCTCACCCGCCGACCATACAATCACACTTCCACTAACTCTAACTGCTGTTTTGGATTTACCTGAAAATGGCCTATCTCCCATAGCGACAGAAGCAACTAAAACATTGAAATTGATGGCCAGTTCGATTATTGATATTACGAGACATGACTATCATTACAACGTTATTGAAGATTGTTACGCGGATGCACGGTTTAAGCTTGGAAAGTTTGAAGCAGGGGTCAATCATGGCGTTAATCACGTTCTGCGGGCATGGCAGAAACAAGAGTTGGTGGATTATAAAGCATGGCTGCACGACTTAAAGGAAATAATGCATTTATTGCAGTTGAGCTCACAGATAGCTTGACGTTTGTATAATATGAGCTGACATCACGGACTGTTTTGGTCATGTTGTATCAATTTTTACTTGAAGCCGCCTAGCTCCTGACATACGCAAATCCAACAGTTACAAAGAACTTCTTAGAAAGGCGCCAAGCACTCGTCAACAAGCTTGAAGCGGGTAATTAGCACGCTTCAGCAGGCCTTATACCGCCGGCTTTTCGACATCACCAAACGATCCAACTTATCGATAAAATCACCCAAACTTACACAACTACCCTGATTAACCGCCAACATCAAAATCATTATTCCACATCACCAATACTGTTATGCCAAAAGCGACTAAAAACGCCGACTTTAAAATTGATAAACCAACGACCATCCACTAAACTAAAGTTAACTCTTACAAAAAGTAAGCATAAACCGTTTTGAAAGGATGTTTTATTGTGACTAGTTATGATGAATCACTGCAATTTAAGTCTGGCGTGACCCTGCGCAATCGGCTAATGATGTCGCCAATGACCACGACGCAAAGCTTTTATAATGGGAGCATCACCCGTGATGAAATTGACTATTATACGCAACGAGCTGCAGGGCTCGGCGCTGTCATCACTGGCGCAGCTAACGTTGAAGACTTAGGCAAGGGCTGGCACGGTGAATTGAGTATCGCTCACGACAGCATGTTACCGGGTTTAAGCGCACTTGCAAAGGGTATTCAGAGCCAAGGTGCTAAGGCAATCGTCCAGATTTTCCATGCAGGCCGGATGACCCATCGGGCAGTCTTGAATGGTGAACAAATCGTCTCCGCTAGTGCCGTTGCTGCCCTGCGTGACGATGCTGAAACACCTCGGGCGATGACGATCGACGAGATTCACGCCACGATTGACGCATTCGGTGAAGCAACCCGCCGCGCCATTCAGGCTGGCTTTGATGGTATCGAGCTTCATGGTGCCAACACGTATCTCATCCAACAATTCTTTTCACCACACAGTAATCGTCGGACGGACGAATATGGTGGTAAGACACCACAAGAACGTTATCGCTTCATCGATGAGTTGTTGCAATCAGTCTTTAAAGCGGTCGACAAATACGCGGACCGGCCCTTCATCGTCGGCTACCGTTTCTCACCCGAAGAATTCGAGGAACCTGGGATTCGGTTTGAAGATACGCTTTGGCTACTCTCGCAACTACGCGACAGTCGACTCGATTACGTCCACGTTTCACTGAACAACTACGATCGCGTTGCGCGAGATGAAAACCATGCCGATAAACCACTAATTGCGTATATTCACGACGCGTTGCAAGGCAAACTACCACTCGTGGGGGTCGGCGGTGTCCGGACCCGTGCCGATGTGCAAGCCGTGCTGCAAGATGCTGAGCTGGTCGCTGTGGGACAGCAACTCCTTTATGATCCAACCTGGGCTGTCAAACTTGCTAAAAATGCGGATGATACGATGGTTACGGCACCGTTTGAAGAAGCGGTCGAAGTTACCCCACTCAACCGACCGCTGTATGAATTCGCAGCTGCTCGTTATCATAGTGTCATTAATTCTTAACTATTAGTGAGCTAATTGGCAGTAATGCCGTTGCTGGGTTACCGCTGAGAAATGAACTAAATTCAAGTTACAAAAAGTCGCCTCAAGATTGCTCTTGAAGCGACTTTTTTGTGGATAGATTTAATTGGTACACTGAAACTTGTGGGCGGTACTGGCCGTGAAACAAGGTTGTTTTATGTGTCGGCTATCTGAACACCGTCCAGTCGATTTATTGATAGTAGCGGCTGAACATTGATATTCTGCGCTTCTCACACAAATTTTCTAGTAGCACAGAATGTTTCACGTGAAACGTTCTACGTTAAACCTTATTTCACATCTCACTATCAAGAATCACTCATCTCATCAGCAGTTTCCCCATTGTTTCACGTGAAACATTTACGACTTCAGCAACCACGTTAACTGCTGCATTGCCCGCTGATGGTCACCTTGATATTGATGAGCCACATAATAATAAGCCAGTGTTTCATGTGCAGTCGCCTGCTGAGCCGCTGGTAATTGATAATACCGGTCAAAGGCCGCTTCAAATGCTGCTAACGTGGCTGCAGCCGGCTGTTCACGCCGACAGAACTGGCGGAGCTCCGTCCGTGTCATTCGCGTTCGAGCAATGGGCTGCCGTTCTGGCTGGTGCGTCAGTCGCTGAGTAAGTTCCCGTTTCATCGTCGCATCCGCGTGTTGTGATAACCAAGCTTGAACCTGCTGAGAATCAGTCTGTGTGGCCAATTGTTCGAGCCAAGTCAATGATAATGGTTGACCCCAACGCGTTGTCAGTAGCTTTTCCCAATCCGCGCGCTGAGTCGCTTGTTGGTGATAATGCCAGCCCCAACAGCTATTGAAGACATCATCATAAAAACGGGTCGTTTGGCGCTCATCTAGTTGCTGCGTCACTTGATTGAGTTCCGTGACAAATTGGTGATCCAGCATCGCTAATCGACGGACTTGAATCTGACCTGTTTGCCGATACTCTGTCACCATTTGACCAAACTGATAAGAATTAACGAGTGGCCGTTCCGTCGTTGGCGCGGATAGTTGCTCAAAGCGTTGCTTGGCCGTTGCGCGGTCTGGCCGGGTCACGATGATTGCCGCCAACTGTTGTAAGTAGTGGCGATAAGCAGCGCTTTGGCGCAAATCCTGCTCCGCTTGTTCAGCGGTTTGGGCGGCTTGCTGCTGACGTTGCTGTTGATTTTTGAGCAGTTGTGCGTGGGCCGCTTCTTCGGCAGTCGTAATCGCATCCTGTTCAGCCTGAGCCAACCGTCGATAAGTTTGCTCCGCCGGCTTCAATTCTTGTAATGGCAACTGTTTGGTTTTGCGCCGTAAATAGGTCGTCACAGTTTGGGTGGTCGTTTGGCGCAACTGTCGCGCTTGTGGGACTTGCTCGCTCGGTAATTGTGGCAACCACGGTTGGGCGAACATGATCGTCGGGACGACTGGAATTGCCGTCGTCAGGGTCTGGTACTGTGCGACCGCGTAGAAGTTATCTTCAGTCGTGATGACCATTAGGTACCGTGTCTCGGCGTTCATGAATTTCTTGACGCACTCCGAACCCACGATCAGTTCCCGGTGGTTATGCTTATTTTGCACATGATATTCATACCGAACTGGTTTATGGCACAGCTCGCAATGATGCCATTCGCGGCGTGCCTCACTTGGATTGACGACGTACGGCAAGCTGGCCAGTAATTGCCATTCGTGACTACAAGCGCTAAGCCATTGCGCGTGCTCCTGTAGAATCAAGTTACGAACGGTCGGCTTCAGAAAGTCACTGTCCGCTTTGACGGTCACGTGCGCCCTTAATAAGGCACTGATTTGTTGAAGTGTTGTTCGCCGCCGCGCGCGTTCGCTTAATAAGAAAAAGCGATTTTCAGCGGGCGTAATTAAGGTTGTTGCTGCTGGCAATCCTGCCACCCCTCTCGTTGAAAAATACCGTTCTAGCATACCATAATTTCGCGCTATAATGCGAACGTTCGTTCTTAAAATAACTAATTTCGTCTCGCTAGTTACGATTGCGTCTTGCTCAGCAACGCGACCACCGTTAATCAGTTAGTTTGTTATCAGGTTTTTATCCTGAATTGTAAACGACCGTCCTTTTGCCATCTTTTTTTACCAGATTAATTGTTGCATTCCCATGGTGGTGCTAAACTGGCGACGATTCAAAAATAAGTTTCAATTTAGGGGGATTCTTGACATGAAAAAATTAACCACAGTCGTTGCAACGTTAGCCTTAGCTTTGCCACTCACCGCCACACCGTTTGTCGGAGCAACCTCGGCCCGCGCTGCAACTGCGACCCCAAAGACGACGCATCCCTTAGACAAAGTGAGTCATTTTCGCACCACTTCAGTGCATGTGCAACACGCTACCACGCTGACTACGATTCAGTTTGCCGCTGACCGCGCCAGTGCCACCACGACGCCCGCAAAAACTAAAATTGCACCCAAAACGACCTATACCGCGACCAAAACTATTATCCTAACCACCGGCAAGCATGCGACCACGGCCTACACGCTCATCAGCAAGCACGGCAAAGTTCTCGGTTGGGTCAAAACAGCCGATTTGACGAAACCAGCAGCTCAGCCGAAAGCCACAACTAAGCCAACCCCTAAGCGTAATGCTAAAGCCACTAAACGCGCGACTAACAAACGGACGCCAGCACGTAAGGCAGCCCCAACCGCCAAAAAGATCACCTTAGTCGCCAAACATCCTAAGACCAGCATCAAGGCTACAACTAAAGCGACGCACCCGAAGGCCAATAAGACCGTAACCAAGGCCACTAAACGGGTACCCAAGTTGACCATCAAACCAGCTTCCTCGACAAAAACCGCCGAAAAGGCCATTCAAAAGACCACTAAGAAGGTCACTCGGAAGGCCATGCAGAAGGCCGCTAAGAGAACCAACCAGCAAGCGACCAAGAACATCACGAAAAAAGTGACGAAAAAGGTTGCCCCGAAAGTAACTTCGAAAGCAACTAAAAAAGCGGCCCCGAAAGCCACCAAGAAAGTGACGAAGCTGGCCGCTAAAAAGCACTCACCGTTAAAGCCAACAGCAGCCCATCCGACTCACAAAACTAGTATCAAAGCATCTGCAAAACTTTAGCTGAGCTGGTAGCGCTGACTCGAACCACCGCAATTCCTTAATGGCTCAATCCTAAATCATGCTGTAGCCCCCAATGCAGCATGCCAAAAATGCCACCCGTGACTGATTAAGCTCAGCACGAGTGGCATTTTCATTTTTAATGGTTAGCACCGGCAAGCGACTACCTGGTACTAGTTTGATTAGTCAAACATCTTCTTAGTCGCCTTGAGCAAGGTCTTTGGATCCTTGTCATACCGCGGTGTCTTGACCAAGTTATCCATTGGCACACCAGCAAAGTGGTAAGCGGCAATTTCACCAGAACGAACCGCACTTTGTTCCGTGAAGATCATCTGGTATGGTTGTTCCGCAAATTCACCAGTGAAGGCTAAGTTCGTTGAATGCTTTGGTAAGACTTCTGGCCGGTCTGACTTGGCCCGATTGTTGAACAACGCTGAGGCATATGGCATGTATACCGGAATATTGTTGATAATGCTGTCCAAGATTTCCTTTTCCTTATCCTTGATGTTGCCAGGACCAGGGTCGACCTTCGACAGTTGACCAATCAATTCTTGTGCCATTTCTTTCCCCGTCATCTTGATATACGGCTTGTTAACGAACTCACCTTGACGCCGTGGGTATAAGAAGTAGCCCCAGAGAACCGTTTCATTTGGCTGCTGAGTCGTAAAGTGTGGTTGATGGTGCACCACGATCGACATGTTGACATCCTTTTGATTCAACGGTGTGATTGGCGTCGTCGACAAGAAGGAGTTCAGGGCATTCCCAGGTTCCTGTGTCGTGATCCGCACGATTTCGTTGAGGAATAAATGATTCTTGGTCGTCAACGTGAAACTGACCCATTCGCTGGCATTGCGATCGTTGAAGAATTTGTCTGGCGTCCCCAAGTTGTAGAAACGTTCAGTCGCTTTCTTCCAGAGACTAGCACTGACACCATAATCCATATTTTCAGGCGCCGGTGTGTTGTAGTCCCCCATCGTGGCAGAATCGGTAATCGAACCGTTCGTAAAGATGACCGCGGTGTCGTCGTCCACTTCGACTTCTTCGGTCTCACCAGTCTGAGCATCTTCAATCACTAAACCGGTGACCGTAATCTCATCTTGCATTGGCGTGTCTTTAAACTGCCAATCCTTGACGATCTTGTTGTCGATGAACGTGACGCCTTGCCCTTGCAAATACTTGATCAGTGGCAAAATCATGCTTTCGAATTGGTTGTAACGCGTCCGGTTAACCCCAACTAAGTGTTCAATTTGCGTAAATTCATAAATCATTTGGTGCATGTAACGCCGCAGTTCTTGGGCAGAACTTTGGGTTCTAAAAGCAAAAGTCGTTTCCCACATATACCAGAAATTCGTCTGGAACATGTGTGGGTCATCCTTGAAGTATTCGGCAATTGAAACGTTGTCGAGCTTCGTTTCTTCACTATCTGGCATCATGATCAACTTGGTGAGTAAGGTCCGATCCTTGTTGTTGAACCCTAACTTACCCGCATTAATAATGCCCTTTCCGCCTTGCATCAACCGTGCAATATCATAGGTCCGGTGCTTAGCATCAAAGTCACGCGTATCTTCGGCCGCCGTCATCCCCGGTTCAGTTACCGATGGAATCCGGTCCAACAAATCCATTAAGTCAACGTACGTCCGGTAATTCAGCATCCGACCACCACGGGCAACATACCCCGTCGTGTTTTCCATCGGATGATTCTTGTTCCAATACTCATTGGTAAAATCGGTCGTGGCACCACCATCGTTCGCACCGTGCATATCGACACCGTAGAACTTGATGTCCTTGCCGTCCCAATGACCATCTTGAATCAAATAGACCGCCGCAGCCATGTTCGATAGCCCGGCACCAATCATAATTGCTTTACTTTTAACCATAAATAACGCCCCCAAAATAGGTATTAGGTTCTGATAACGCTTACAAGTACATTATACAACTTGGATAGTGATTGTCCAGTTTGAACTGAAAATTTTTACTTTCTTGCACCTTTCTTAATATTTGCGCTAGTCAACCAGTCACTGCCTACAGCGTAACACCAATTGATGAATTTTCTCCAACTAAACACATCGTTTTAGGCCAATTTAAGGTTTACAAAATTCCAGCATTGCGCACAGGCCAAACGTAGGTCAAACCGGTCTAGCGCGCGACTTCATTCCAGTTTATTAGCGGCATTCAGCGGCTCACATCATGGCCACGCGGACACATTTTCAATTCTGTCCGTTGCGGATTGTGTAAGCGCTACCATAAACTATAAGTGTTAAGTAACCCAGGCCAGCACGCGTTGACACTCATCCCCACTTGGGCCAGCGCACCGTTTTATCAGCCGCCGCTCCATTTCCCCGCTGACCGTGTTACCAAACAGTGTCTTAAATTAGTTATCAACCAATCCGATTTTGAGGAGGAAATTTATCATGAGTGAAGATTTAATGTTTGTTAGCCCCGATAAGTATATTCAAGGTGCCGGACTCTTGGAACATTCCGCAAGCTATATCAACGCCCTCGGGAGCCATCCGTTGATCATGGCCGACGCGCTGATTTGGAAAATCGTCGGTGAAGACTTCGCGACTTACTTGAGTCAACACGATTTTGACGTCACACGGGTCACCTTTAATGGTGAAGCCTCAGTTCAAGAAATCGCGCGGATCACACAGATTGCCAAGGATAACCATAACGATATTATTATCGGTCTCGGCGGCGGCAAGACTCTCGATACTAGTAAAGGGATCGCTGAAGAAGTGGGTGCCAAGTTAGTCATCGCGCCGACTGCGGCTTCAGCGGATGCACCAACCGCTGGCTTATCAGTGCTCTATACTGAGGAAGGTAGCTTCGACCAATACAAGTTCTACCAACGTCACAGCGACTTAGTCTTAATGGACACGCAAGTCATCGCTAACGCGCCAGTCCGGACACTTATCTCTGGGATTGCTGACGCGATGGCCACTAATATTGAAGCAAAGGCGACCGCGCAATCCCACGGCACAACGATGGGCAACGGTGCTGCTACCTTTACTGGTCGGGCAATTGCGGCCGAATGTGAACGCGTCATTTGGAAGTACGCCTATGAAGCCGTAGAATCCAACGTCCAACACATTGTAACGCCGGCACTTGACGCCATCGTCGAAGCCAACACCCTACTCTCTGGGCTCGGATTTGAAAATGGTGGTTTAGCGGCTGCCCACGCCATTCATAATGGCTTCACCGCCGTTAAGGGCGACGTCCATCATTTGACTCACGGCGAGAAAGTGGCCTTTGGTACCATGGTTGAACTCGTATTACAGGGTACTTCACACGAAGAACTCAATCGCTACATTGAATTCTACTTGACCCTTGGCTTACCAATCACGCTAGAGGCGACCCATCTCGATCAATTATCCGATGAAGAAATGCTGCAAATTGGTAAGATGGCAACGATGCCTGACGAAACCATGAAGAACATGCCTTTCAAAGTCACCCCACGCGAGGTGGTCAATGCCATGAAGGCTGCATCGACCTTCGCCCACACTTACGAAGCCACCCATACGATCAAACCAATCTTGCCAGCTAAGTAATCACTAGTAGTCACAGTCACTGCTTACTTGCTTGGAAGTAGTATTGCGGCTTGATGGCTACAATGCACGCGGTTCTAATAATTAAAATGGCCGTTTCAGATTCGAGTCTGAAACGGCCATTTTGGCGTCGCTGTAACGCTATTATCATGGGTACTGGCAGTCGATTAGTCGGCCTTAAATCCGCGGCGGACAGTACCGCCAGTTTTAGCTACTAGCTATAGGGCTACTCTGATCGGTAGCGCACCCCACCGATTAGCCGGATTGATTTTTGACCAATCAGTCTAGTTGGTATGCGATTTCGTTGTGATTACCGAATCGTGCCGGTATATTGGAAGGCATCCGACGTTGGGTCCTGCAAAAAGGCTTTTAAATCGGCCATATTTTCAACGACGGCCTTGCCTGACTTCGCCAACATGACGTTGAATGTCCCTTCTGCCAGGGTTTCGCCATAGTAAGCAACTGGGATATCCAAGCCATACGCCGTACCTGTCTCCCAAATCGTCCCGGTATCAAAGCCATCAACAACGGCCACCACTAGTTTGGCCTGTTTCAGATGCGCCACGTTATCCGCAAATACCGCATTCCGGTCCGCTTCGGTCGCATCCGGCGTCAAATCGATTCCATCGAGCCGGGGACTGTAATAAGTAATTTCTAAATCGTCCATCAATTTTTCAATCTTAGCTAGTCGTTCTGGTTGGCCGGCCGTGAACCATGGTCCAGCTAAATAAATCGTTGGGTTGTCACTCTTAATTCGTGCACTCATCTACTCAGTCCTCTTTCTCTTCATTAAAATTAAATCAAATCAGTCATGTTTATCCAGTTTAACCGGCCATTCACCTAAATTCAAGACTTGACGTTTTCGCATAAAAAAGAGCCGGGAGCAGACCCGGCTCTAATTCGTGTTATTTGTTACTTAATTGGCTTAAGCCATTGAAATCAGCCGTTGATAGTTCAACGTTGGCAGCCGCCACATTATCTTGCAAGTGTTCGATGGAACTCGTCCCTGGGATTGGCAGGATATTGTCTGAACGCTTTAATAACCAAGCTAACGCAATTTGGGCTGGACTAACTTGATACTTCTGCGCCATCGTACTGAGGGCACTCCCTGGCTGCGCTAGTTCACCAGTCGCTAACGGGAACCATGGTAAGAAGGCCATGTTTTGCGATGCGGCGTAGTCGACCACGTCATCGTCACGATGGTCAGAAACATTGTACAAGTTCTCGATGGCATCGATCTTGGCAACCTTTTGCGCTTCCTTGATTTGCTCAACCGTGACTTGGCTCAACCCAATATGCTTGATTTTGCCTTCATCTTGCATCTTCTTGAGTTCACCGACTTGTTCGGCAATCGAGAAGTGCGAATCGATCCGATGTAGGAAGACCAAATCTTCGTGGTCGAGTCCTAATGTCATCATTGAAACTTCGACTTGTTGCCGTAAATAATGTGGTTCACCATGCGGCGTCCAAACGTTGGGACCTTGGCGGGTCTGACCGACTTTATCAGAAATAAAGATTTTGTCCCGGTTGGCAGCATCCTTCAAACCAGCTGCTAAGTACCGGTCAGCATACCATGGCCCGTATGAATCGGCCGTATCAAAGAAATTGACGCCGTATTCCAACGCCTTCTTGATGACCTTGACCCCATTTTCCGGATCCGCGTAAGGGCCCCAGGTACCTGGTCCAGTCAACTGCATCACACCATAACCCAGCCGATTAACTTTAAACTGGTCATCAAACGCGTACGTTCCTGCATTAACTGCATTAATCGTTGTCATCAAATCGCTCCTCATTATTAGTTTAATTATTATTCTTACTTAGTTTACTCCCAGAGCCCCAAGCATGGTCAAACATTTTGCCCGTTAGCCCTGAGTTGGATTGTGCATGTACACACCCGCAGCATCCGGCAAGGCGTTCAACGCCGCCATATCCGCGTCACTGATCGTAAAGTCCAATTGGGTGTTCGCAGTGATATGCGCAGGTGTTACCGCCTTAGGTAATGGCAAGACCCCATTTTGCAAGACAAACCGTAGCGCTAACTGAGCGACGCTGACCCCATATTTATCGGCATATGCTTGCACTTGCGGATTATCCAGTACGCCGCCAGTTGCGAGTGGCGAATACGCTTCGACCAACATATCATGGTCTTCTGAGAATTGTGTGATCTTCGGCTCAGTAAAACCAAGATAGTACTGAATCTGATTGACCATTGGTGCGACCGTCGCTTGTTTGAGGACGTTCTTTAAATCGCGAACCGCAAAGTTTGAGACCCCGATTGCCTTGGCACGGCCGCTGTCATAAATGACTTCCATGGCTTGCCACACTTCCAGGTTAGCTTCATCATAGACACGTCCAACTTGACTCCATGGCCACGGTGCGTGCACTAAGTACAAGTCAACGTAATCCAGGCCGAGGTTTTTCAATGATTCATCAAAATCCGCCAACGCACCCTGATAAGATTTCGTCTCTGCGGGTAACTTGGTCGTCACAAAAATCTGTTCACGCGGAATCCCTGAATCGCGAATCGCCTTACCAACACTCGCTTCATTTCGGTAAGCCAGTGCGGTATCGATATGCCGGTAACCGGCTTTAAGTGCTGCTCGAACAGCTTGATAAGCGGTGTCGCCACCCGGAATTTGCCAAGTCCCGAACGCCACTTTTGGAATCTGGACGCCATTTGCTAACTGATAAGTTGATGTTAGAATTGCCATGTTATTTTTGCCCCTTTACTGATTTGGATTGTCGCTGCTTGGTTGGATCGCCAACCAGTGTCGCCGCAATGATCGCCACTACGACGACCGTCAAAATTTGAATAATCGCCATAAAATCGTGACCTCCTTGATTGAATACTGATTAGTTTAGCCCCTTAGAGTAGCTCTAAGGCAACTGTAAAGTTCTCAAAAATATCACTTTTTTTATTTGCCGGTGAAATGACCCGCGCTCGCTGAGCAAACGACCGACCAATATCTAGTTCTGGCGAAACGTATACGCCAAGTAAAAAGGCCATTCAGACAGGTTTTCCCATCTAAATGACCGTTTACAGCTAATTAGTCATAAATACTATCATGCCGGAAAATAATCGACCCAGCTAACGCGAGTAGTGCCGAGAAACCAATGGCGAGCCACAACACTGGCGCCCAGCCAAGTTGACCACCGAGCCAACCGAAAAGCACTGGCCCGATCGCAGCTAACAGGTACCCGGCTGATTGAGCCATCCCCGAAAGGTCGGCCGTTTCAAAGCCGTTCGTTGTTTTTTGCGTGAAGAAGACGACTGCCAAGCTGAAGGCTGCACCGGAGCCCAACCCGAGTAGGATGCACCATAAGGCTGACCACCCAAAGCTGGTCCCTGACATCAGAATGCCGCCGATACCTGCGATAAAGCCAACTCCAACGACCCAAATCATGGCCAAGACGCCGCGTCGTTTACCCGAACTTGTGGGAACGATAAAGGACATCGGTAGCCCGCTCAATTGCATAATCGTCACCAAATTACCCGCGACAATCGTTGAAAAGCCATGGGCGGTGAACACGGTTGGTAGCCAGGTCAACAGGGAATAATAAACTAAAGCTTGGAGGCCAAAGAAGGCGGTCACGACCCACGCTAAGGGCCGTCCCCACACCGAACCGTGCGTCACGACTGTCGAATCTTGCTCATCATTTGTCGCTACTGGTTCCCGATGGTTGTACTTCAAGTTTGGCAACCAGACGACCAGATTAATCAGCCCAATCACTGAAAGTACCGCCATCGTTGCCGGCAAAGACCAGTGTGCGGCTAGTACGCCAGAAATACCGGTCCCAAGTGAGCCGACTAGCAGCATCGACAATGTATACTGACTTGTTGCCACTGGGATCTTAGTTGGAAAGTTATCCTTGATGATTGCCGGGATCAAAACATTGCCACCGTCAGCACCAATGCCCACTAATAGCGTTCCGATAAACAGTGCCGCGATGGTTGGAATGACCCGCAAATAACTGCCAAGGGCCAGAAAAATCAGCATCACATAAATCGTCAGCTCGTTACCAAACCGGCGCCCCCAGTGCGCAATCAACGGTGACATGACCGCGAAAGTCAGTAATGGAATTGTCGTCAGCAGGCCGGCCATTGAGCTCGGCAGTCCCAGCGTTCGTTTCAAACTGCTAATAAGCCCTGGCATCATGGTGATGGGCAGCCGCATATTAGTTGCCGCCAAAATCATGCCCAGCGTCAAGTAGCGGCTATGTTGATGAGTCGTTGTCATATCCTAATATCTTCTTTCTATGTCGTTATTCGATATTTGTCGAACTAAGAGCCCAAAAAAATTACAGAGAATCCAAAAATCCTGGCAAAAAATGGTCAAAGGTCGCCCGTTGCAGTGACAAATACTTCGTCTGCGCTTCACGGCGCGTATTCGTCAGTCCCACTAAGCGTAGCGCTTTGAAATGATAGGAAACGGTCGACTTGCTAATGTTTAATTGCGCCCCCACTTCTCCGCAAGTCATTTCCCGCTGTGCTTGATACAGCACGCGAATGATCCGTAACCGATTATCATCTGCCAACGCCTTGAAAATTGCGACCCGTTGTTGATCTTCTTGATTTTGTTGGTTTATTTCGATATCCATGAAACAAAGGTTACACCCAATTTAAAATGAATGCAACTCGTCTTCACGGGTGAGGACGCAATCAGTGTTGTCACTTGAACGCTATGGACAATTCCGCTAACTAACGCATCACACCCTCCCCAAACCCATCAGAATCGAATTGATGGTTCTGAATCTAAAAAAGCAGTTAGCCCCAAACAGACTAACTGCAACAGCGAGTCGGCAGCGTTCGCTGTCAACATACTGCTTGATTCACGTTAAGAGGCGACCCGGTCGCCAGTCTTCCAGATACCAGGCACGAGCCACAAAATCAGCACTAAGTTGATCAGTAGTAAGAGCGCTGTCATAATAAAGACCGCATTGTAATTGAACCAGCCGGCGACTAAGCCCCCTAATAAGGCACCTAGCATATTACCGATGGCTTGAAACGATTGATTATAACTAAAAATCGTGGATGTTAAATTAACTGGCGTATTCTTAGTCAAGACCGTTTGGATTTCAGGGTATAGCGCCCCGTCAGAAATCCCAATTGCAAACCGTAAAATCCCTAATGCGACGACACTGGTGACGATGCCTTGTGGGAAATACATGATCACCGCAAAAATGTAGCCGAATAACAGGACTTTACCCGAGCCGTGGTGGTCACCATAACGGCCCAGTCGCGGTGCGGAAAAGATGTTTGAGATTCCTGGCAAGGCGGCAATAATTCCGGCCACCACCGTGATGGGTCCTTTATAATGCATCAATTCACGCACATACAGACTAATAATGGGCGCAATTGATGCATTCCCAAATTGAACAATGGCGGTCGAACAGAGCATCATAATGATCAGCCGGGGATTTTGAAACGCCGCCAACGGATTGCGGCTATCGCCAGGATTGCGATGATGCTCGACAGGTTTAAAGTGTTCTTGCACGAAGAAGAGGCTCAACAAAAAGGCCACTAGCAATAGGCCGGCCGTAATGAAGAACGTATTACGGATTGAAAACAGTTGGGCCAAGAAGCCCCCAATCACGGGACCGAACAACTGACCACTGACCGCACCGGTAATCAAGGTGCTCAATGCCCGACCACTATACTTACGCGGTGCTTGCGACGCCACTAAAGCCTGAGCATTTGAAATGAACCCAGCAAAGACCCCTTGTAACGCCCGCAAGGCAATCAGCTGCCACACATTCGTGACTAAGCCCATCAGCCCCATAGCAACCGCCATCCCAAAGGACGCCCGCAGTAGCATGATCTTGCGGCCCTTCTTATCCGCAATAATGCCCCACAACGGTGCTGAAATTGCCGAAATCGCGTAGTCGGCCGCGAACGCCAAGCCACTATAAAAGGTCACTTGGGCCTTGGTAAAATCACCTAACTGACTAACAAATAATGATAAGAACGGCATAATTTCACTGAATGCCATCCCAGCAACGAACGTACAGAACCATAAAACGATTAAATTACGATGCCATGGTCCACGTTCGCGTTCTGCGTCATCCACGCTCGTCATCTCCAAATCTAGTGTTACTAATTTTCAGTAAGTGTTATCACGATAAATAGCTTATCACACTTTGGGCGAGGTAGTGACAATTATTTCCCGGGAAATAAAGTCGTATTTCCGGGTAATTTATTGGCAAGCTGAGCTACCAGTATCGCCTTAACTAACGCTTAACCTCGGCACTAATCGACTTAGAATACATGGCAATTGGCTAGTACTGCTAACTTTAGGACTACTTGAATTTTCTGGCCTTCCGCACGGCACTCATTAAAGCTAAAAAAGGCACCACCGCCAAAATGCGATGGTGCCTTTTTTAGTGGGACTAGTTAATTACTGAATTTCAATGGTGCCATTATCGTCACTTGCTTGCGTCTTCGGCAACGTGATGGTTAAGACGCCGTCTGCTTGGGATGCACTGATTTTGTCCGCCGCAACGTTTGGTAACATGTATTGACGTTGCAACGTGCCAGTATGACGCTCGTTCATCACAACATTTTGTTGCTCGTCTTCATGGTCCACGAAACTATCCTTTTGAACCTTGATCGACAAGACATTGTCGCGATAGTCGAGCTTAACATCTTGCTTGCCAATGCCTGGGACGTCAACCTTAACTTGATATTGGTCATCAGTTTCACTGATATCCGTCTTCAAGACCTGATCCATATTTTCAAATGGTGTCCAGAAACTACGTGCCAACCGTTCAAACGGATCCATCATACCAAAGTCGTTCCGATTCATTAAAGTATTAGCCATACTAACAATCCCCTCTCAAAATTTAATTGGCTATTAAGACCGGCCAGTAATTCAAATCTTTGTTTGACCTTTCCTGACCTTCAATTAATATCTTAACAGCTTTTTGGGGGAATGCAACAATTTAGCACTCAACTACCAAGAGTGCTAAATTCTAATCTCGCGAATTCGTTTCATGAGGGTCACAAACCGCGCTAGCTCAGCATCCGAGTAGTCGTCAGCGATGGCCTGCGCCTGTTGTGCAATCGCCGCGTCCAACTGCGTATGCAACTGTGCGACCTGTTGACCGGTGGGCGTCAGTCTAACCAGCACTTCCTTATTATTCGTTAAATCACGGTACTTCACGGCTAAGCCCAGTCGTGCCAGCTTGGTCAACCCGCGCGAAATCGTCGCTTGTGATAATCCGGTCGGTGCGGGTAACGCCTTCGCCCGACTGGCGCCCACCTGTCCCAGAACCGCAATCATTTTAATATCGGTCGTCGACAGTTGCTTCAGGACTGCCTGTAGCTGTGGGTCCGTCGTTTGGCGCATCGCCCATTGTTTTTCTTGATCATCCACGCTATCCTGCGCAATAAATTGGTTTAATTCTGACATTAATTGATCGATCAACGTTGCCATCAGAAACACTCCTTTTTAATTCATGTGAATAAATGCTTGCTTAATCGAACCATCCAGCCCATAATACCATTTTGTATTCATGTGAATCAATAATTTTCTGGAGGCCATTAATATGGTAAAAATCGGTATCATTCTCGGTAGTACCCGCACGCAATCCAACGGCCGAGCCCTATTCAATTACTTACAAAGAAACCTTGATCAGTGGCAAACTGACGAGGCAATCACAACGGCATTCTTAGACCTAGCGCACTATCAGCTGCCATTCTTCGACGAGCCTGAGCCACCAATGGCTAATCCCCACCGCCAGCTTCCTGCCAATCAGCAGCAATGGCTAGACGACATGGCAGCCATGGACGGCTACATCATCCTAACGCCGGAATATAATCACGCGATGCCCGCAGGCCTAAAGAACGCCTTAGATTTTTTAGCCTTCGAAGGGTTGCGAAAACCAGTCAAACTGATCTCGTACTCGGATAACATGCGGGGTGGCCAATTTGGCGCTGCAGCGCTCGTCCCCGTCTTGCAACGATTAGGAATGGTGGTCCTGCCTAAACCAACACCCGTCGGCAACGTCCCCCAAACACTCCAAGCTGACGGACAAGTCATCCCGGACGCACCATTAGCCAGCCGATACGAAAGCGGTTTACAACGCGCCGTTGGTGAAATCGCCTACTATACAACCGTCCTCACGCAGCACCCCTTCTTGACTGATTAAATTGGTAGCGTTCCATGTCTAAACCTGCTACATTATAGTTAATATCAAAAGGAGGTATTAACTCATGAAAATCAATATTCATCGTTCTGCTACCAATCGGGTGCTGGCTGGTGTCATCGGGGGCATCGCTGAACATTTCAACTGGAATGCCAACATTACGCGCTTGGTATTCGTGCTTCTAGCCATCTCACCGATGTTTCCTGGTATCATTGCTTACCTCATCCTCTGGCTATTAATGAAGGATCCGGTCGAAAGCTAAGTTGTGGCGACGCACTAAACATCGTCACGCTACAGCTTGGATGCCGGGTTTAACCTGCTACAGTTATGACTTACTTACGTTTAATCATCAGATCAGATAATGAGTCCCAGTCGCCGCATCCTCAGCTAGTGTCTGCTGAAGCGATGCGACTACCGGAGCTCATTTTTACGCCTGTAACTGATTTTTACCCCGATTGGTGAAAAATAACGCGCCCACTGGTCTTTTTCAGCGACAAGGCTGTCAAAATCTGATATATTATTGCAACCAACGTAATAATTAGTCATGAATTTGTCAAATATTTTAATGGTAATCAACGTGATTGTTCGTATATAATATTATTTATAAGAGTTTTAATCAGAAAGGATGTGGCGAAATTGGCCTACTTAACACGCAATAAACGTCGTGATTTTACAGAACCTCACCGGTAATAATTTTATTTTTAAGGAGCGAATTGAATGATAAATGATGACAACAACCAGTCGTTGAGCGCGAATAATGAAGCGCAAAACGACTCTCAGAACCCTCCCGATGCGGATAACTTATGGCAGCTTGATGAATCAGCCTTAGCTAACAAGTACGCGACTGATCCTGAAAATGGATTGAGCACGGCTGAAGCTGCCGCCCGTTTACAACATAACGGGCGCAACGAACTGGAGACTAAGCGTACGTCGCGGTTCGTCCAATTCATCAAGCAGTTTAATAATAGTATTATCTACATTCTTGCTGCCGCCGCAGTATTGACGTTCTTCATGCACCACTATTCCGATTCTATCGTTATTGGACTGGTTATTATTGCCAACGCCATTATCGGTTACGTCCAGGAACGTCAGGCCGGCAACGCCCTCGAACGAATTCGTGAAATGCTGATTTCTAAAAACTTCGTCATCCGTGACGGTAAAAAGTTAGAAATCGACGCCCGCGAATTAGTCGTTGGGGACTTAGTCAACTTGGAAGCCGGTGATGCTGTGCCTGCCGACATGCGACTGATCTCCGCGGATAACTTCAACGTTCAAGAATCCGTTTTGACGGGTGAAACCAACCCGGTTGAAAAGCAAGAAGAACCGATGACTGACACGTCACTAGCACTGGCGGACCGCAAAAACATGGTCTACGCCTCAACTGCCGTGACGAGTGGTTCAGCCGTCGGAATCGTAACAGCGACCGCCGCCGATACCGAAATTGGTCATATCCAGCAATCCGTGAGTGATGTCAAAGAAACCACGACACCATTGATGCGGAACTTGAATTCACTGGGTGTCGGCCTCTCAATCGCGATCGTGGTTGCAGCGGTGCTGTTATTCTTATTAGGGATGGTCATGGACACCTACAGTCTACCAACCTTGCTAATTGCCGTCATTACGATGGTGGTTGGTTCCATGCCGGAAGGATTACCCGCTAGTACCTCAGTCGTATTAGCCATGGGGACCCGTCAGATGACGAAGAAAAACGTCATCGTCAAATCCTTACCAGCCGTGGAAACTTTGGGTGCCGTTGACATTGTTAACACCGATAAGACTGGGACATTAACTAAAAATGAAATGACGGTCACCAAAGTCGTGACACCTGAGCACACGTTTGACGTGACCGGGGTCGGCTATGATGATAATGGTGGCGTCAACTTCGATGGTCACTTAAAACTCAATGGTCAAAAGGTGGACTGGCATCAAGACAAAGCAATGGAATGGCTCGTTAAAATTGCGGGTCAAACAACTGACGCCGAACTGCATTTTGAAAACAATCGTTGGGAACTGACTGGTGAACCAACTGACGGTGCCTTAACGACGCTGTTTCGTAAGATGACCGGTCACGACCCAGAAGTTGACGAAATCGAGTCATTGCCGTTCGACTCCGCCTTCCGTTTCTCCGCACGACTAGCTGATTTAGACGGCCAACGCCTATTGATGGTCAAAGGATCACCAGCAACCGTCCTGCGTTTGACCGACCAAGCCAACCAAACGGCCTATTGGGATAACGCGATGGACGATTTGACTGCTGATGGTCTACGTGTCGTCGCGCTCGCTTACCAAGTCGTTGATGATGACGTTACTGATATCGACCCGAAAACGATCAGTGGTTTACACTTAGCCGGTTTCGTCGGCATCATTGACCCACCACGTGAAGAAGCTGCGACCGCAATCGCCGAATTACGGCAAGCGGGGGTCGACGTTAAGATGATTACCGGTGACCACCCTGACACCGCGATGGCGATTGCCAATAAGCTGAACTTGGCTGCTAACGTCAAGGCAATCACTGGTCCCGAAATCGACGCGATGGATGATCAGCAGTTGCAAGAACACATTGACGACTACAACGTCTTCGCGCGGGCCACACCGAACAACAAGCTACGAATTGTGCGTGCCCAACAGGCGAACAACCACGTCGTTTCCATGACTGGGGACGGTGTCAACGACGCGCCCGCCCTTAAGCAAGCCGATATTGGGGTTGCAATGGGAATCAAGGGGACTGAAGTTGCGAAGGAATCGGCTGACATGGTGCTGGCTGATGACGACTTCGCCGATATCGTCGCCGCCGTTCGTGAAGGTCGCCACGTCTTCGATAACATCCGTAAGACGATTCGTTTCTTATTACCAACGAGTTTTGCTGAAGGCCTGGTGGTCATCATTAGTATCTTGATGGGCCACGAATTACCGCTCTATCCGACCCAGCTGTTATGGATCAACATGGTTTCTGCGTTGACCATCCAGTTCGCCTTCATCTTCGAGCCACCCGAAGCCGGCATTATGGCACGGGGACCACGAAACGTGAAGTCCGGGTTATTGTCGAAGCTTGATTATTTCGAAATTGGCTACGTTTCCTTCCTGATTTCAGGACTCGGAATCTTCGCCTACGACTACTTGACCGCACTTGGTTTACCGAACGTGGTCGGTAGTACGATGTCACTGAACATCATCATCTTTGGTAAGATTTTCTACCTCTTCAACTTGCGAAACGACCACCCCGTCATTTCCAAGTATTTCTTCCAAAACAAGATGGCGTTCTACATTATCGGTATTCTGATTCTCCTCCAGCTTGGCATCATTTACTTGCCATTCATGCAATCCGTCTTCCATACGACCAGCATCAACTTCTGGTATGGTTGGGGCATCCCAATTGTCTGCGGGATCGTCGTTCTGATTGTGACCGAAATCGGGAAGTTCATCCGTTTCCGGCGAATGGGTAAAGACCGCGTGCTTGATTAGTTTAGTTGCCGAATAAAAACCGCTCGACCTGGTGGGTCGGGCGGTTTTTTGGTGTGTAGGGAAATTTAGATTACGGTCACCACCATACTAATCATGACCAGTATTGACGCTCCGTAAAAATCCAGATTAATCTTGTATAACTGTAGTACCGTTTCTACTTCATTTCCAAACGTTTTCTTTGCCAACCAGTTTCCCATTATCGGGTAAACTCATTTCTTTAAGCGCGGCTTGGAAGTCATAGTCAGGATTTTGTTCAAAGCTATTCTTATGTACCGGAATAAACGATAAGATTCCGGTGTCATCATCCATAACTGGCTGGTATTCCGCGTTCTCCTTAACATGGTAGTTCGCTGGTATCGGAATCATTAGCGAATGACCCTTTTTTTGTACTTTTACCGGCATTGTGAACATCTCCTTGATATATCGTAGAAGAAACCAACTATCAGCAAAAGTGCTGTGTTTCCTTGCACCAAAAACACAGCACTTCTTGACCAAATTAACCATGACGTTCGAGCAACTTATTTTAAGTCTACAGCGTCTTCAAAAACGCCAACAACGCCTCATTAAACGCTGCCGACTGCTCCGCCATCACAATATGACCGGCATCTGGAACCACGACGCTTTGCCCCAATGGCGCCATTTTAGCCGTCACTGCAGCGAAGTCTGAATCAAAGAATGGCGATTTCTCGCCTGCAATAATCAGAAATGGGACGGTGAGTTGCCGAACGATGTCACGCCAGTCTTGGACCGCATGGTTGACTAATAGTGGGAACATCAACTTGCCATCAAAGGGCGCCTGCTCTTCCACGGCCGTGACCCGCGCGTAAGTATCATCATCGATGTGTTTGAACGTCGAGTGACCGAGCGGCATCCGGAAATAGTCCGGAAAGTCGACCCACTGAACCGACTTGAAGCCGTATGGCCAGTCGGGGGTATTGATCATCTTCGGTGACTGGTCGACATCGATCAACGCCTTGATTCCCGTATCACCATATAGTGAAACGTAGGCAAACCAGGTCGCCGCACCCATTGAGTTACCTAACAGAATCGGCTGCTTTAGCTGCAACTTTTCAATTAATTCATGGGCATCGACGGCTCGGCGACTCATCCGCAATCCCTTAACCGTGTGCTCCGACAGACCTTGACACCGACCATCTAGATTAATGACCCGATAGCCTGCTTGCACCAATACTGGGATTTGGGCGTGCCAAATATCCTTCGAGCCACCAAAGCCCGTCAAAATAACGATTGGTTGCCCGCTACCCTGGTCCGTATAATCTAACTGAACATGGTCTGACGTTATGAAATGCATCTCACTCGCTCCTTTATTGACTGATCATTCAACATCGGCATTGAACTTTGCTGGTGCCAATTTATTCAACCGTTCCAGCCACTGTTTTGTCTTGTTATCCATCATCGTGCTCGTCAATGGATCCGGTTCCATGACGGTCGGCCCCAATAATTGAGCAACCTTCTCCCAGTCAACCCCATTTGCCGTTTGAATGCTGGTCTGTAGGCTTTGAATCTGGTCTGTCTGGACTTGTTGCAGTTGTTGCCGATTATTGTGGGTCATCGCTAGCATCGTGTTAACCGCTAACTGCTCGGTCAGACAGGCGCGCCACGTCTCAGTTGTCAGTGGTTCTACTAAACTAATCCGTTCTTGCAGCGGAACGGCAGGAACTTCTTTAGTTAAAAACGCCGTCCAACGGGGCATCTCCTGATCAAGCAGCGCATACCCCTGCCAAGGCAGTTGCCGATTGAATTGCTGCATTGCCTGTTTGGTGAGTGCTGTCATGGACCAGGTCGTTTGCTCGTCTTCATCTAGCAAATCTTGGGCATTCGCCAACCACCGCGACATGAAGCGTTGCATCGTCTGTCGCATGACTGGCCGCTGTTGGCCGGCCTGTGTTAAATGGTACCGCACCTGCAGAAATTCACCGACTGCACCAGGCCGAATCGCGCGCTGTTCCTGTGCTTGATGCCGCTGTTTTAATTGCCGGAGCCGCTTTTGCTTACTGACACCTGCATAACGTCCTTGTTTAACCATCTCGCCACCACTTTTCTGAGTTTTTATGCGCTCGTTTTTACGATTAACGTTGCTATTAACTTTGATAGCGACTTTGATATTATCTTTGATATTAACTTTGCTATTAATATTAATAGCAACGCAGTCTTAATAACGTTACCTAATTTTACCGCAACAAATGGCCAAAATAAAAGGTTCTTGCCGTTGCCAGCAAGAACCTTAATTGGTCCATCTAAAATTACAAGTTATCTTCCTTGTTCCCAGCATATTTGCGGAAATAAATCAGGGTCATCACGATCAAGAAGACGACACCGACTAAAATCGAATAACGTGTTTCTGGGTTGATAAACATAAAGAGCAACGTTAAGGCCAAGAAAGCTAACGTTAAATAATTGGAATACGGTGAAAATGGCATCTTGAACGGATGGTTTTTCATCTTAGCCGCATTTTGCTTCCGAAAAGCAATCTGACTCACTAAAATAACGACCCATGGCACCATTCCGGGTAGCACACTCGAACTGTAAACCATGACGAAGATTTCGCCGGCATCCTTGAAGAACATTGGTAAGACGACGTTTAAAACGACCCCAATCAGAATCCCAGTCGCAATCGCAATCACGGAATAAAAGGGTACCCCGTGGCGATTCAACAACGTCATCTTTTTCGGTAATTGATGACTTTCAGCCAACGTGTAGGTCATCCGACTCGCACTGTAGATCCCGGAGTTCGTCCCGGACAGAGAAGCGGTGATGACCACGAAGTTGATAATTGAAGCGGCCGCGGTAATCCCAATTTTCGCGAAGGTTTGCACAAACGGTGAGCCAATCTGGCTGAGTTGATTCCAGGGATAAATGCTGACGATGACGAAGATGGCGCCGACGTAGAAAATCAAGATCCGTGCGACGGTCGAACGAATTGCTTTGACGATCGTGCTTTGTGGATTTTCGGCTTCTCCGGCAGTGACCCCGATGAGCTCGATCCCTTGATATGATGCGAGAACAATGGCTAACGCGAACACGAAGCCCTTGACGCCACCAGTGAAGAATCCGCCATGCGTCCACAAGTTACTAATTCCAATCGGCTGTCCATGGTTCCCAATTCCGAAAATAATCAATCCTAATCCGGCAATAATCATCAAAATAATCGTAATCACTTTGATGAGCGAGAACCAGGTTTCCAGCGTCCCGAACATTTTGACCGAAATCAAGTTGGCCGCACATAGGAAGACGATGGCAATCAGGCCGGGAATCCAGTCCGGTAAGTTCGGCCACCAATAGCGACAATAGCCGCCCAGCGCAATCATTTCACTCATCCCGACGACCACGAATTGGAAGATATTGCTCCAAGCCGTGAGATAACCGAAGACTGGGTGAATGTATTCGGAAGCAAACTTGGCGAACGAACCGGTATTAGGGTCGACGTACAACATCTCACCCAACGCCCGCATTATCAGGTATAAAAAGGCCCCTGATACGATGTATGCAATTAGCACGGACGGCCCGGTCCACTTAATGGTCGAGCTCGAACCCATGAACAGTCCGACCCCAATCGTGCCGCCCAGTGCAATCATTTGCATCTGGCCCGTACTTAGTTTTCTCTGCATAAAATACTCTCTTTTCATAAATCAAAGAACTCACACCGCCCATAGCAGGCAGAATGGTATATAGCCTTTATCATAGCTAAAAAAACGCACCGACGCAAACGTATTTCCCGACACATGGTCAGAACGCACCCGATTTCACGCGGTTTCAGCTAACTCTGTAGAAATTTATCAACTCACCACTTTCAACGGCAATAATCGGTATAATAAGGGTAATCAAACTAGAAATGAGGTTTCGTCATGGCAAATTATATTAAAGAAATCCGGGCCTTAGTCGGTCACAAACCAATCATTTTAAACACCGCAGCTGGTATTTTGGTCAATGATCAACAACAAGTCCTACTGAATCTGCGCACTGATACGCATAACTGGAGCTTACCCGGAGGCTATTTGGAATACGGTGAGACGTACGCAGCAGCTTGCGTCCGGGAATATAAGGAAGATAGCGGGATCGACGTTGAAATCGTTGATCGCATCGCCATCTTCGACAAGGGCGAGACAGCTTATCCTAATGGCGACGTCGCCCAGACAATCAGTGCCCTCTTTTTGGTCAAACCAGTTGGCGGTCAAGCATTGACCCACGCCACTGACGAAACGCTCAAACTAGATTATTTCGACTTCGACAACTTGCCACCATTATTGAATCAGCAAAACGCCGACATGATTCACGCGGGGCAACAATATTTACAGGCGCATCCTCAGTAGACTCAGTGTTGATGCAATCAGTCCGACAGTGGATGCGCTGTTGATGAAAATCGGTCAACCCGTCATTCGACTATCACTTGGCGATTATCGTCACTCGTAGTCGTAGCAGTTAGTCGCGGTGGTCATCGATTGCTAGTGACTTCATCAGCGATAAGCGCGCTAAATAAAAACGTTCGCTGCTGCTAGGCGCGAGACGCTGCAGTTACGGCCCCTTTTAGACGCTAAATAGACGGTTCAAGAAAGCTTCCAATTCTTGAACCGTCTATTTTTGGGATTATTTGATTTTCTAGCCTAAACCGCCCATTCGGTGAGTGCCTCTGTCAGCCGCGAAAACAATTTTGACTATTCATTCAACATCGTCGTTCCAACCACGAAGAAAGATGCGTAACCAGTCGGGACTTTCGGTGGTGGGCGTCATTTGTGGATGCTCCGGGTCAGCGATGATTGCAATGCGGGCAATTGCCGTTAACGGTACCTGTTGAATTTCAAACATCGCATAGTTATAAAATGCCAGGCAACCAATTAGTTGGGACTCATCATCCTTAGTTGCCGTACTGAATAACTGCAACGGATAAATGACGTGATCGACCATCCCGACCGTGGGCTGATAATAGTGCATCGTCGTGATCTCATGATAGACGACCGCGTGAATCAAGGCTTGTAGCAACGTTTCGTCCACGTCTTCAGTGCTGGTGGCCGCTAACTGCACGTATTGTTGGTAATTGGCCAGTGCATGATAAGCTTGGTCTCCGAGCGTTTGGCAGATTTTTTCGACCGTAATGGCTGTCACACTTGGCTCTAAGCGCTGACCACCCTGATAATTAGGCAACGCCGACACTAGGATAGCAGCGAGCTCTTGCTGGGTGAAGGTCGCGTGCGTTTGACTCGGCGTCTTGGGTTGATACGGCACCACTGGTTGAGAAGTAAATTGCAAGGCCAGTTTTAGTGCCGGTTGCACCCGTGGATCGCCAAATGGGGCCCAGCTAACCATGAACCCAGCCTGTTCGTGTGCCTTGAGCTGGCCAACACGATAAATCACGGCCGCCTGACTGCCATCATCAACTAAATTATCATTTAAACCGGTCCGCGTTTGCGCACTGAACCCAACTACGTAGAAACTGCTAGCATTGGTCAATACTGCAGCCGAAACGCGTTCATCTTGCCACCGCTGGACGACATCCGCAGTAGCCGTGACTTGGCACGTGACGAGACTGTTGGCTGGAACTTGTGACCAATCCGGGGTGATTAAATAACGTTTGGTGACTTGCAAGGCATCATCCGGCGTCAACCAGGGCGACAGTGGCACGCGTTGATAATTGATAGGCCGACCATTGCACAGTACGACTAAAGTCCCTAATGGCGTTTGCAATAAGTGTTTGGGCATCGCCCCCAGTGAGGTTGATTGCGTCGTCAACTGTTGACGCGCCTGCATCGCTTCTACCGAACTTTCGCCAGTAGTCGTGCGCCAGACCATCACGGATAGATGCTGCTGCTTTTTGTCCAATTCGGTCACTGTGCCATACAACAGTTGACCTTGATCCATCAAGGCAGCGTAGGGCTGATTCTGGTAACGGGCAATATAACCCAGTTTTTCGTGCTGGCACGTCCATACCGAGATGGCATTATCATCATACTGATTGTTAGACTCGCGTTGCAACAGCACTGGCAAGCCAACTTCTAGTTCGGCCAGCACTGGAATGATATTGTCAATGTATCGTTGGCCAACGACCGCAACGGTATCCAAAGATAGCCCGGTTGCTTTAGTTGGTTTTTGTTCGGTTATCTGAACAATATCGGTTGCAGCAATCACCTCAACTGGTGCCGTTTCTGGTTCGATTGGCCGTGCCAAGATTTGTTGTCCCTGATTAACGACCGCAATCACGCGATATATCTTCTGCTGATTGGTCGTAATTCGCATACCCATTTCAATTTGTTTCACAATATCACCCCCACGTTCAACTTAAACTATCTCTATTATACGTAACCGCTATCATCATTGATAGTTTAATGAGTCGTTTCGCAATTTCAGCTTACATAGTCGGTCACTGGGGTAATACCTCTTAGCTGTGATGAAACAACTTGTGTGACCAAATGTTTCACGTGAAACATTCTGCGCCAGTTACACACTCGAGAAACTTGCGGTTAGAAAAGCCTCTTAGAACCAGCAACAACCAATCCTGCTAACAGGGCTGGTTTCACAGCAGTATCCTTACACCAACTCGACGCTATCCGTCATGTGCGCATCAGATCAAGCTACCAAGCCTAGTGCTAGCCCGGTTACTATAAGCCATGTCAGTTTGTGTTTCACAGTCAATCTGCTACTTGCCGTGCGTTATACAGCCGGCCCCACTTCTCCATTTCCATCACGACTGGCTTTAGCGTCAGGCCGAAATCAGTGAGGCGGTATTCGGTCTTAGGCGGAATCACGGGATACACCCGCTTGCTAATCAGTTGATCGTGTTCGAGCTCCTGCAATTGCAATGCCAGCATCCGCCGCGAACAGTCTGGCATTCGTTTTTGCAATTCGCTGAACCGACAAACGCCACTCGTTAACAAATGATACAAAATAACGCTCTTCCACTTGCCAGCAATCACTTGTAAGGTACTTTCAACCGGGCACCCTGCCTGGCAGTCAAAAATCTTTCTCGTATGCATACACAATCCCCATTTCTGATGGTTAACTTATAAGCAGTATACCATTCACGCGTCAGCCTGAGACCGTTACACGCTTGTAACTAAGTGCAAACAAATTCACGTCTTGTTTTTGACTCACAACATCGTATATTTAAGGCAGTCTAAGGGGGATGTTACTCATGAAGAAAATGAAGGCAGTTGGTTTCTATGCACCATTACCCATTGAATCACAGGACAGCTTACAAGATGTCACGCTTCCTGTGCCCGTCGTCAGTGGACATGACTTGTTGGTCCGAGTTGCGGCTGTATCCGTTAATCCAGTCGACGTTGGGGTTCGTCATGCCAAACGGCGGCCGCTTTCTGCACCAAAGATCATTGGTTGGGATGCTTATGGCACCGTGACAGCAGTCGGTGACCAGACCAGTCTGTTCAAAGTTGGCGACAAAGTCTACTATGCGGGCTCGTTCAAACGACCCGGCAGTGACAGTCAATACCAGCTCGTAGACGAACGTATCGTTGGCCTGGCGCCCAAAACCATCCGACCAGAAAAAATTGCAGCCATGCCGCTGACGGCCCTGACTGCCTACGAAGCACTATTTGAACAGTTACAGATTCCATTGACCGCGCCCTCACAGTCGCAACCCTCAAAGACGATTCTCATAATCAATGGTGCTGGTGGGGTTGGTTCCATTGCGACCCAGTTAGCGAAGTTAGCCGGCTTGACCGTAATTTCAACCGCCTCACGTCCACAAAGTATTGCCTGGACAAAAGCACACGGCGCTGATTTTGTCGTCAATCACCGCAATGACTTGGTCCGCGAAGTTCATCAACTCGGGCTAAAATACGTGGACTATATCTTGGAGCTGAACGACCTTGATGGCCATTGGAATGAAATGTGCGACTTAATCAAGCCATCCGGTCACATCGCTTCAATTACGGAAAACCACCGCCCCATCAATCTCAAAAAGCTGACTAAGAAACGTGGCACTTTTGCATGGGAGTGGATGTACGCGAAATTTTACTACGGCACTGATGACCTGCAGTCTCAACATGACATTCTCAATCAAATTGCGGCTTGGCTGGACCAAGGCCTGATTTCGTCCACCCTCACCAAAGCACTGACACCCATCAATGCCGCCAATTTGCAGCTGGCCCATCAGCTGGTTGAAAGTCATCATATGATTGGGAAAGTTGTGGTTAGGGGTTGGGATTAAGGGTGTGAGTCCCATATATTAAGTCACGCGAATACACACAGATTGAACAGTAAAATAATCACCCCGAGAATTTGTGGAGATTCTCGGGGTGATTATTTTCTCTAGCGCAAGGTCCTACTCGACGCACGCTATTCTGGTTCATTTACTTTAATCACTGTATCTCGATTCATCCATTCAGCAAGCCGCCACAAACCGCGCAAACAGTTGTGCTTGAATCGAATCAGCTTGCTGCATCATTTCAGGGTGCCACTGAACGCCTAATTGTAGGGCACCATCCGTCGATTCGATGGCTTCGACGACCTGGTCTGAACTCTGAGCAACGGCTTGAAAGCCATCCGCCACCTGCTTTAATGCTTGATGGTGAAATGAATTGACCGCCACCTTGGTCGTTCCTAAGTATGTCGCTAAGGTCGACTCAGGGGTTACGGTCACTTGATGACTACCATAAGCGGCTAACTGGCCCTGCATGTGTTTGAGCGTCCCTTGGCCCGCCGGTAGATAACTCATGTCCTGGTACAAACTACCACCGTAGCACGCGTTCAAAATTTGCAAGCCACGGCAAATGCCTAAAACGGGTTTATCTGCCGCGTGGGTCGCCCGAATCAGCGCCATTTCATACTGATCTCGTTCTGGATCGATCCCACCCAGCTTGGGCTGTGGCTCCTCACCATACGTCGCGGGGGCCACGTCTGCGCCACCGCATAATAATAAGCCGTCAATTAGCGTGACGTAGCGCGCAATCGTTGCCTCATCCGTCGTCACTGGCAACACTAGCGGCACGCCACCATTAGCCGTAATCGACCGCAAATAATCGCGGTTCACGTAATCGCGTTGCCGGCCCGGAAACATCTGGCTGTCGACCGTAATCACGCCAGGTGCAATGCCAATAATTGGTTTGCTCATTCTCTTTGCCCTCTTTCCAAAAAAATCCCACGGTAACTGAATATTACCAATGGGATTATCATTTACTTTTTATTAGAAATTGTCAACGACTAAGCTCGCCACGCGTCAGTGGCGCTAGTTTGACGACTAAGCCACTCAACCAGACCGCTAACCCTAAACAGACTAGCACTAATAGCGTCGTGCCACCAATAAAGTCTAGTTTTTGGAGTTGATAGTACGCAACGATGCCAATCACCCACCAACTAAAATTGAGCCAGTATGGTAGCGTTGCTTTGCGAATAAAGTAGGTGACGAAGATAATCGCGTATAATGGTGTGAAGACCGAACCAATCAGGTACAAGAAATTCTCATAGTAGGTCATGGCCACGGTCAACGCAATCACTAGCCCCACGACGGTCACGCCGATTGCGAGTCGGTTAATATGCCGACTACCGGTCAAATTCGCTAGACTGGTGGCCGCCGAATACGTATCCAGGAAAGTCGTCGTGACCGTTGAGAAGACGATGATCAGTAACGCAATCAGCCCGAGACCTGAGCGCGTCAACAGGGCCGTGATATCGGTTTGGCCTGTTCGCAAAACGACTAACAAACCAGTCACAAACATCACGATGCTGCCGAGCATGTAGCCCCCAGCGCTGACCAGTGCAACGGGTAACGGTCGGTCAACCCGCTGCGTGTAATCCCCAATCAGCGGTAACCAGGACAGTGCCATCGTGACGTTTAGCTCGACTGCTTGACCAAAAGTCAGGCTGTCTGCCGGTAGCGAATGTGCGGTGGCGGGAGCCATGAAGACCATCGTGAGCATCAGGACGGTCCCAATCACGAGTAAACCGACCACGAAATTGTTGATTTTGAATAGGAGCTGACTGCCCATCAATAACCAACCGATAATCAGAACAGCCACAATCGTTGCCATCAAGATAGGACTTTTGAAGCCAAATAGCTGCCCGCTGATACTGTTCATTGCTAGCTGGGCATTGACGATCATGACGGCGGTCCAACCGACCAGTTGTAAAGCATTTAGCCCAGAAGCTAGCCAGACACCACCCTGACCAAACGCCAGCTCAGCTGAAGCCAACGCCGAGCGGTGCAGCTTGGCACCTAAGTACCCAGCTGGCACCAAAAATAGGCCACAGCCAATCAGGTGTCCGAGAATAATTGCCGCTAACCCGCGCGTTAACCCTAACGGCGCAATCAACGTTCCCGTCAGGATTTCGGCAATTGAGATGGCCGCCCCGAGCCAGAGCAAGAATTGACTACGAAACAAGCGCCCCGTCTTCATAGTCGCGCCTCACTTGCCGTCAACATCGCCTTAACCGTCGCAGCCATATCAGGGCTCTGCGCTAGCATTGAAATCACCGCTGCACCCGCAGCTCCCGTCGCCGCAATCGCCGGCAGCTGGTCGACCGTAATCCCACCAATTGCGACAATCGGCCGTTGTGACGCTGCCACTAATTCGCGTAAGCCAGCTAACCCAACGACCGGATCCGCGTCATCTTTCGAATTGGTCGGGAAAATTGGCCCACTGCCGATATAAGCAATGCCATCAATCTGATTAGCCACTTTAATTTCTGCTAATGTCGAACAAGATAGTCCCACAAATAATTGTCCTGCGACCCGTTCAATCACTTGTGTCACGCGGTCATCGCTTTGACCAACGTGAATGCCATCCGCCTGCAATCCTAAGGCCAGTTCCACATCATCATCCACAATAAACGGAACGTGCGCGTCCGCACAGCGCTGGCGTAACCGCTCACCAAGCGTCAACCGTTGGGCGGCCGTCAACTGACTAGCGCCCTTATCACGATATTGAAATGCCGTAATGCCGGCGTCGAGGGCCGTTTGGACGACCGTTTCTAAGTCGCGGCCCACCACGTCTTGTGTGCCACAAACAAAGTAGGCGCGTAGTTGGGCTGGTTCAAACTCAAGCGTCATGGATGGTCACCTCCTCACTGAGCGCTGCCCAATGATTTAAGGGACCGTGACCATGCCCAACTTGGATACCGTCTTGAATCGTTCCCGCCACGTAAGCTTTCGCTGTCTGAATGGCAGCTGCCATGGACTGACCCTTCGCGAGTTCTGCGGTGATGCAAGCCGACAACGTATCGCCAGTGCCATGCGTCCGCACCGTTTCGATTCGGGGTGCCGACATCCAAAAGGCAGTTCCATCCGCCAACAACACAAAGTCATTCGCCAAATCCGGATTGTCGCCGTGGCCGCCCTTAATAATGACCGTCGTCGCACCCAAATCCTGTAGTGCGTGCCCGGCTGCAACCATGTCTTGATTACTGGTGATGTGGTGTCCCGTCAACCGTTCAGCTTCTGGTAAGTTGGGCGTCACCACCGTTGCTAATGGGAGCAACTCATCACGAACCGTCTGAATAGCATCTTCAGCCAGCAGTGCTGCGCCACCTTTGGCAATCATGACTGGATCGACCGTCAGTGGTCCAAAATCGACTCGTTTTAAATTTTCAACAACGGCATGGACGTGTTCAGCATCCGCCAACATCCCAGTCTTACAAGCGCGAATCTTCAAATCCGCCGCCAATGAGGCAAACTGTTCATCGATCAATTTAGTTGGCATCGCCATAAAATCTTGCACGCCCAACGTATTTTGCGCCGTCACTGCAACGACGACTGCGGTCCCAAAGACGTGCCGGGCTTGCATCGTTTTCAAATCAGCCATGACACCGGCGCCACCGCCGCTATCCGTCCCGGCAATCGTTGCAACTTGTGGAAATTCATTCATAAAACTCTCGCGACCCTTCACTTATTTAGTTTAATTTTGCAATTGCTTGAATCTCTTGCACCGAGACGAGGCTCAGCCGGTCGATCAAATCGATGGCAAACGTCGCTGGCCGCGCAGCCGTCATCTGACTCGCGACCAGTTCGCCGGCACCCGCCAAGACGACACAGGCCACTTGAGCCGCGTCATAAATAGCTGTTGGACTGACCGCGGCAAACGCAGCAACGATGCTGGATAACAAATCTCCCGACCCGACGTGTAGCTGAAAGAGTGGCGTCCCATTGGCAACTTTAGCGACCCGTTTGCCGTCCGTAATAACATCCGTAGGGCCCGACAAAATCACACAACAGTTAAATTGCTGCGCACACCGTTTGGCAATTTCGACCACGTCACCCTGGCCCGCACCGGCATCAATACCTTTCGCTTGCCAGTCGATGTCAGCTAGCGCGGCAATTTCGCCCGCATTTCCCCGAATCACATCGACCGAAAACTTGGCTAATAGGTCCAAAGCGACTTGTTTACGATAAGGCACCGCCCCCACCGCAACCGGGTCCAGCACAACTGGCTTATGATACTGATTAGCCAACTTTCCAACAACGGCCATTTGATTGACCTGTTGCGTCGTCAACGTCCCCATGTTAATGCAAACTGCCCCCGCAATTTGGACCATTGACTCCGCTTCCTGTACTTCTGCTGACATAATGGGCGACGCGCCCAGCGCATTCAACCCATTGGCAACATCCTGGACCGTAACAAAGTTGGCAATGTTAAAAACGATTGGATTTTGATCGCGCAACGTGTTCAATAATTGTAACGTCATTTCAAGTCTCCTCCTTAGTCCTGGTCACGGCTAATAAAAAACGACCACTGATCAACTTACATCGATCCAGTGGTCGCTAATAGTAGCAATGACACTTTCCTACGCAAGTTTGAGCTTACAGGTTCGAAGGGATCGGCACTTACAGCACCATCTCAGCCCATTTTTGGACACCCCTAGTGTTTTGAGAATTCAATTGTTACCCTCTAGTTTACCGATTGTAACCGGTAACGTCAATCTTTGTGTCAGCCCATTATTCGAGCGAACGCAACGTATTATCGTTTAATCTTCATTGACGTAATGGTTATAATAAAGACAACTAAACTTTAAAGAAAAGAGTGATTGTCGATGCAAGCACTAGTTGTCCCTGCGCCATCAGATCGTTCCTTAGAACAGCTTGAATGGCAAGAACGGCCCATGCCTGAGCTGGGAGCCGACGAAGTTTTGATTAAAACACAAGCAGTCGGGCTCAACCCGGTTGATTACAAATTAGTCCTAGGTGGCGATGACGCCTGGAAATACCCCCACATTTTAGGCCTGGACGTGGCCGGAATCGTTGAAGCAGTCGGCGCTAAAGTCACTGACTTCGCCCCTGGTCAACGGGTCTGCGGTCACGCGAACCTAGCTAAAGATGGGACGTTTGCAGAATATACCTGCTTGCCCGCTGCCGCCCTCGCTAAAATTCCAACGACCCTCAGCTTCGAAACTGCCGCGGCCAGTCTCTGCGCTGGCTTGACTGCCTATCAGGCTTTGTTACGCAAGGCCAACCTGAATGCGGTGCACACCGTCCTCATTCACGCGGGTGCCGGTGGTGTCGGCAGTATGGCCATCCAGTTGGCGAAAGCTGCGGGCAAAACGGTCTATACGACGGTCTCGCAACGCAAACAGGCCTTTGTCGCACCGCTTCATCCTGATGCGCAAATCGATTACCGCCATGAAGACGTGACGGCTAAGATTCAAGCATTGACTCAGCAACGGGGCGTCGACTTGATTGTCAACACGATCGGCAATCCTGAAGCTGACCTACCCCGTTTGGCCTACAACGGACAGCTGGTTTGCGTCCTCGATACGCCTCAGACTTTCCCAAAGAACCAAGTCGTCAGCGTTAGCAAGCTCGATTTGGGTGGCGCCCATCGCAGCGGCAATCCCGCCCAAGTCGCGGACCTTGGTCAAATGGCTGCCGCCCTGTTAGCTCTGATTGAAGCCGGCAAAGTCGACCCCTTGATCAGCGAAGTCTTGAAACGCGACCAGCTCGTCGATGGTCTGCAGCAACTCCAAGCAGCCCAAGTGGCCGGTAAACTCGTGGTGACGTTTGACTAAGAGACGCCACGTTAGGTCTTCACGATTCAGTTATCTCAACAACTTTCTACCAGAACGAATTTTAATATCGCGAATCAGGTCTCGTTTTAACCATTGTTGAGCAGTGATTTCCATAAATGAAATCGAATCAAAAGAAAAATGCACTTCAAGGGCGGCCTTGAAGTGCATTTTTGGGGTGTTAGCCAATGACCATTATTGGTAAAAATTCGGCTGGTATCATCGTCATTGGCGCCATGGACGAACAAGTCCTCTTGCCGCCACCTCCTCGTCCATGGTGGACCGAATCAGTTATTAAGCAAAGGTTGCCAATTGGGCCTTCGTCAAGGTGTCGTTCATGCGACCACTACGGAAGCCGCCTAAGTCGAGGGTCACGTAACGGAAGCCTAACGATTGTAATTGACGGTTGACGCGGTCATTGAAGACTAAGAAGTCGCCGATGCGTGCTTCTGGTAATTCGATCCGCGCAATGTCATCGTGGTACCGAACCCGCACCGTTGGGAAACCTAAGTCCCGCAAGTACTTTTCTGCGGCCATCACTTGGGCAATGTTGTCATGCGTCAACGTCGTGCCATATGGGAAACGTGAAGATACGGAGCATGAGGCCACTTTGTTCCAGTTCGTTAATCCAAGTTCTTGTGCTAAAGCCCGTACATCCGTTTTGAAGAAGTCGGCTTCTTGTAATAAGCTCCGAGCGCCCGCTTCAGTCCGTGCCTTCAATCCTGGCCGATAATCATTTTCGTCATTTTTGATCATGCCATCTAGGACGGCGGCACTCCCATTGTTTTCAGCAATGGCGTTCAACCGGTCGTAGAATAGTTTTTTAGCATAGTACCAACTGTCAGGCGTATTGTGTTTGATGTGGTCGTCACTCAAATAATCGAGGGTCGTCCCTTGTACGTCGGCGCCTAATTCTTCGGCTAAGCTGATGGCTTTGTCGAACTCTTCATCCGTGAATAATTCTGAATTGGCGACAACTGCCATCACGTTATCACGGCCCAACACATCCAAGGCCATTTTTAAAACTAGGGTACTGTCGATACCGCCGGAAAAGGCCACCGTGACCCGTTTTAAATCTTTTAAGGCGGCGATTAAAGTTGCTTTCTTCGTTGCTAAAGTTGTCATAAATTCCATTCTTCTCTCTTAATTTAATTAATCCCAAAAAAGCCATGCATGAACCAAGCGGCACAGGCAGCACCGACAAATGGCGCGATGCCGGGAACGATGATGCCATATTGCCAGTCACTATCCGCTTTGTTCGCAATCGGTAAAATCGCGTGAGCAATCCGGGGCCCCATGTCACGCGCTAAGTTCATCGCGAAACCAGTTGGGCCACCTAGTCCCATCCCAATCGCCCAAACGAGCAGGCCAACGCCAATTGGCACGATCCCCGGCGTTTTGATCTCAGAGATCGCTAAAATTCCAGAAATGAAAATAAAGGTATCGAATAATTCCACAAAGAAATTCCGTGGTAAGTTCCGAACGGCTGGCGCGGTACAGAATAAATTTCGAATCGTGATTGGCGAGATTTCATCCGTCGATGCTTTGAAATGGTCGGCATACATGATCCAAACAATCACTGACCCGACAACACCACCCAATACTTCGGCAATCGAATACGGAATGAACGCTGACCAGGCCAGGTTTCCTAGCAAACACTGCGCCAGCACCATGGCCGGGTTGATACAAACGTTGCCAAAAATGAACAGTGCGATGCTGATCCCAAACCCCCACGTTGTAATCACAAAAATATGACCGGAACCCCGGTACTTAGTGCCTTTCAACACGGAACTACAATGAACGCCCACCCCAAAAATAATCATGAGGGCCGTGCCCATAAACTCGGCAATTAGCTGATGTCCCAAAAAATTACGCCTCCTCTTCAATTTGGTCTACAGCAACCAATGCTGCCTGGTAGACCGTCCTAAACGGAATATGCAACTGTTGTGCCAACTGTGCGCAATCCGCATATTCCGGCATTGTCTTCTTAATATCTTGATAGGTCGCCACTTTAACGCGAACGGCCCCGTACGGCGTTGCGACGGTCAAAAAATACCGTTGCATAATGGCGCGCTGCCACGTTTGGTAACGCACACCAATCGTCGTGGTCTCCTGTAAAATCAACTTGGTCAGTAAGTCTTGATCGTCAACGTTTCCCAATACCGTTAACTTAATCGCTGGCCGATCTTTTTTCATCTGAATCGGGGTAAAAAACACATCGTATGCGCCCGCCATTAATAACTGGTTCATCACGTAACCCAGTCCCTCACCCGTCTGGTCATCCAGATTGGCCTCAATCATCAAGACCGCATCGGCCGTCTGTTCAACGACTTGCTGACTTAGTTTTTTTTTTCGAATAAGACCGCTCGCAACGCGTTAAAACCACCCGTATCTCGTTTGCCAAACCCATAACCGACCTTCGTGGCAACGGCACGTTCTGGCAACGGCCCGAAGTCTTGTACTAACGTCTTCACAATGCCCATCCCAGTCGGCGTGATCAATTCTGTATGCACATCTAACCGTTGCTGAATCGGAATCGCGCTTCCAACTCGCATCTGCATCACCGCCGGAACGGGAACTGGCATCTGTCCGTGAGCCACGTTGATAAAGCCGCTGCCATCACTTAAGGGTGACGACAGAATCGTATCGATCTGCATCAATTCCAACCCGACGCAGCAACCGACAATGTCGACGATTGAATCCAGTGCGCCCACTTCATGAAAATGCACCTCAGCTAGTGGCATGTGGTGGACCGCCGCCTCTGCATGCGCGATTTCCATAAAGATCGCTTTTGCCCGCTGTTTCACGGTATCAGATAAGTCACTCGTATCGATTAGCTGTTCAATATCTGCTAAATGGCGCGCTTCGTGATCGTGATGATGTCCGGCTGCATGGTCATGCTCGTGTGTATGCACATGATCGTGGTCATGTTTATGGTCATGGTCACATTCACGTTTATGTTCACATTCATGCTCATGCTCATGCTCATGCTCATGATGATGTCCATGTTCATGATGTTGTTCCACAAAGCCATGGTCCTTGCCACCAGCGACCTGAACGTCAAAACTCGTGCCATAGATACTACTCTGAGCTTCCCGGTGGCGGGTTAATTCATAACCGTGCACGTGTAACTTAGCCAATTCGGTTTTTAATTGCTCAAAATCAAGGCCTAAATCGAGTAGCGCGCCCAGAAACATATCACCGCTGATTCCCGAAAAAGCATCTAAATAAAGTGTTTGCATTCGTCTTCTCCTTGTTCAGTTAACTGAACCTTACATTTGATTGATCATACTAGCCGAATAGGCGGCGCCAAAACCATTATCAATATTGACCACGGTAATCCCCGACGCACAGCTATTGAGCATCGTCAGTAACGCGGTCATGCCTTGAAAGCTGGTCCCATAACCGATACTCGTGGGCACAGCAATCACCGGTTTGTCGACTAAACCGCCGACAACACTGGCCAGCGCACCTTCCATCCCAGCAATCACGATCACCACCCGGGCGCCACGAATCACATCGAGTTTGGCAAATAAACGGTGAATACCGGCAACGCCGACGTCATAGACCCGCTCAACGCGATTGCCAAACGTCTCGGCCGTGACCGCAGCTTCTTCGGCGACCGGTTGATCGGACGTTCCTGCCGTCACTACGGCAATGTAATCTTGAGTCTTCGGTGCAGGTCGTTCCCCGACCGTCATACACTGCGCCGTCGCGTGATAAACGGCCGTTGGCAATGCCGGCTGCAGCGCCGCAAATTTGTCTGCAGATAACCGGGTCGTTAAAATCGGTAATGCTGACGTTGGTGCCGATACCGACTGCTGTGATAACGCCTTAACGATGCCGACGATTTGGGTGGCCGTCTTACCCGCACCGTAGATGACCTCAGGAAAGCCATTGCGGCGTTGCCGGTCTAAATCGACGTTTGCAAAACCCAGTGCCGCTGTCTTGTCCGCTTCTAACTGTTGTGCGGCCGCCGTCGGACTCAATTGCCCAGCCGCTACTTGTTGTAGGATTTCTGTCGTGGTCGCCATGCTACTTCACAATGACGCCTAGGCCATCGGGAACGACCGTTACTTTGGCTGCTTGTCCCTCACGCGCATAGGCCTTTGCCATCGCTTCATCAAGGGTCGTCGCCAATTCCATGTGCATATTGGTAATCAAGTCTGGATCGACCAGATCAGAAACAAAAATCACGTGATGATGCACGAGGATGCGGGCAAAGATTTGCGCTGTCCACTGGTCTGGAATCGTCTTGAGCCGCGGCGTGTTGATTGCTTGGTCCAAAAATTCCTTGGGGTCGTCAACATCGGCTAAATTATGATAAAAGCCGTCGCCACCGTGACCATCACGCGCACCGGCTACCATAATGATCGTGCCGCCTTCCTTATTGGTTGCTTCGGCCGCCGTCATCCCTTTAACGGCTTGATAAATATTTTGATCAAGCGGATAACCACCGTTAGTCGAGATGGCAATATCACAGTCGATCGCGGGCACACTGGAGAGTTCTTTGACAAAGTCACAACCCACTTTATGGGCCGCTTCCATATCGCCGGCAAAGGAGCCAATGATTTTTTTATCTTCGTCTAACACGACGTTGATAATGAACGCCAACTTAGCTGTCCGCGCAGCGTAAACCATGTCTTTGTGAATCGGATTATGCATTAAATTCCCAGTCCGCGCTTTAGGTGAATTAATAAATTCGCCCGAGTGATTCGCCATGATTGTCTTATATGAGGCGATGCCCGGCAAAACCGACTTGCGCCCACCTGAAAAACCAGCAAAAAAGTGGGATTCAATGAAGCCTTCAGAGATCAGCAAGTCCGCTTCAGCGGCGACTTTATTAATAATACAATCACCACCAGATGGCAGCTGGCCAATTTTGACCATACTACTGTCGTCGGTCGAAACGTGCATCACGATTTCCTCATGATTGACGATGTCTTCACCATACTTATTAACGAGTTCTTCGTGCGTCGAAGGCCGATGGAAGCCGGTCGCGACTAGAATTCGAATCCGGGCATCCGGTGCTACTGACCGAATCCGCCGCAATAGAATTGGCGTGATAATGTGGGAAGGAACGGGGCGCGTGTGGTCTGAGCTAATAATGACGATATTGTGCTTACCACGTGCGAGTTCTTCTAACTTAGGCGTGCCGATCGGATTGTCTAATGATTGTTCGACCGTTTCCTGTTCTAATAATTTGTTATGATATGTTGCAGCTTGCGACACTAACTTACCGGCATAATTTTCATCGCTAATTTCAGCCGTAAGTGTGCGCTTGTCATAGGGTAAATCAATTGAAACCATGACTTTGAGCCATCCTCTTTCCTCAAAAGCTAATTTTTGCATGCACGTTTTGTTATACTAGTAGTCGCGACGGTTGTCCGCTACATTTCAAGTTTTCAAAAATAGTTAACAAATGTATACTTTAAATGCGATTGTCACAATCACGAAAACCGCTATGCTTAAGAAGCGTCATTGTCGTGATTAGCGTTGAGAATCGCTATTTTAATGCACTCAACCTTAAATTTATTCACGAAAGAACTGAAAAACTAAGATGGTATTAACTGATATTGAATATTTACTGAGTTATTTGGAAGCCCATCACGTGCCGACGATCCAGAAAAAACGGCACACTTATTTGACTTACCATGGTCTGGCCGAGCATTACACCTACGTTTTGAAGGACGGCATCATCAAAAACAGCATTATTTTGCAAGACGGGCGCGAATATAATTTGTCTTATATCGCCAAACCGGATGTGATCTCCCTGTTGCGTGATGAAGTCTCCCGTTCGACTGACCAGCCGTTTAACGTCCGCATCGAATCCGAATACGCGACCTTCTATCAAGTCAATCGTGTCGCCTTTTGGAAGTACGTCAACAGCACGCCGGAGCTTCAAAATTACGTCAAGAACTACTACCGCAAAAAGTTGTCTGAAAACATTTTGCGCCTACAGCGGATGGTGATGAATGGTAAGAAGGGCGCGATTTGTGCGTTTATTTATAGTCTGGTGGATTTATTTGGCCGCAAAGTCAACGATGGTATCCTGATCGACTTCGTGGTGACAAATGATGACATTGCGGGCTTCTGTGGCATTAGTTCCCGCAGTAGCGTTAATCGAATGTTGAAAGAATTGCGCACGGATGGCGTGATTACGGTCCAAAATCACAAGTTTATTATTCAAGATGTCAGCTACCTCTTAGACCAAATTGCAAATTAGTGAGGTGCTCATCCGTGCATATTCCGGATAATTATTTAAGTCCCGCGACCTGCGGAACGTTGGTCACCGCGATGGTCCCCGTTTGGACCGTTGCCGTCTTGAAAGTCAAAGTTCAACTCAAAACACATCGTGAAACCCTGCCAATGCTCGGCATCGCCGCGTCATTGGCATTTTTGATTATGATGTTTAACCTCCCGATCCCAGGTGGGACGACGGCGCATGCCGTTGGGGGCACACTACTGGCGGTGCTGATTGGACCGTGGGCGGCTTGTCTTGCGTTGACCGTGACGTTACTGCTACAAGCGTTATTATTTGGCGACGGCGGCATCCTCGCCTTTGGGGCCAATGCCCTGAATATGGCCGTCATTATGCCGTTCGTCGGTTACGCTTGCTATCGGCTGGGTCAAAAATGGCACCATGAAAAATTAGGACTCGCTGTTGGCGCCTATTTGGGCATCAACATGGCGGCACTTGTTGCAGGAATTGAGCTCGGACTACAACCGCTCTTAGCTCATACGACAAGTGGCGCCCCGCTCTATTGCCCGTATGGCCTCAACATCACCGTGCCGGCTATGCTAGCGGCCCACTTACTGGTCGCGGGCTGGGTCGAAGTTGTATTCACGTTACTCGTCTTTCAATTCGTGAAACGCGTCGCGCCGACCAACCTCTATCAAACGCCAACGCTTCGAAATCACCGTCCCTGGATTGCTTTATTGCTGGGACTAGCCGTGCTTTCACCTTTCGGCCTCCTAGCAAGTAATACTGCTTGGGGTGAATGGTCGCCTCACGAACTCCAGCAACGTCTGGTGCAACAACACATTAGCACCCACGCGCCACAAGGGATGGTCCACGGCTTTCACTTTCAAGCGTTATTTAGCGACTATACGATTGCCGGATTACCAGTTAGTCTGGGATACATTTTATCTGGAATAACTGCCATTTTGATTTTTCTACTTTTGATTCGAGGCCTTCAACATGAAACCAACCCGTCACACCGCTGATCTGCCAGCGTGGCTGCAAACGACCACGACAGTCACCACCGCCGCTACTAAGCATCAATGGTGGCAACGCAATCAGCAGCATTTACGCCAATTACTGAGCCGCCTCGCGCAGCCGACGCCGGTCACCGTTACGACGCGCTGGCAAATCGCCCCGCAGTTCAAGTTGATTCGGTTACTACTGCTGGTCATCTTGATTGCTGTGAGCCGTAACGCCATCCTGTTATGGGGACTGGCCCTACTGATTGGTGGCCAATTATTATGGTTACCACCGCACCAACTCCGCCACTTTATCAAAAGTTGGCTCATTAGCGTTGCGGCGGCATTACTCTTCGTTTTGCCTAGCTACTGGCTAGCTGGCCCCAGCACCTTATTATTTTTCGGCCTCAAAACCAGTCTAATGCTGGCAAACGCCCAGTATTACCGTCTAACAACGCCGTTTCAAGCGTTATTAACAGGCTTGAAGGCGCTCCACTGCCCTGACCTGTTAATCATGACTTTAGCCATTGCGATCACTTACTTGCGGATGCTCGGACAACATTTATTGTTGACGATGGAAGCCTTAGAATTACGGACCGTGGCACCAGCGGCTCATCCGTACCGTTTGATTGGTGCGTTATTCGGTAATTTATATCTCAAAAGTTACGCGTACGCGCTGGAACTCTATGCGGCAATGGAAGCACGTGGTTTCAACGGACATTATGCACGGGCAACGACACATTCAACACATTGGCGTGATTATCTGGCCTTAACACCGGCATTAATCGTGTGGGCCGTCTTTATTTTCTGGGGGCATTAACGTGGTATTGATTAAATTGGTAAATATTTGCTATGATTATCCTGATACATGTGGGTTAAACGCGCTCAATTTGACGATTGATGCGGGTAAGTTTGTGTGTCTCATGGGTCCCAATGGCTCGGGCAAATCAACATTGTTACGGCTCCTCAGCGGTTTAGCGAGTCCCACCAGCGGCACTTACTGGTTGCACGACCAAGCCATTACGGCTGACTACCTTGCCAACGCACAACAACGCCAGCGACTCCATCAACAAATCGGGATGGTCTTTCAAAACACTGACGTCCAGTTGTTTAACACTTCGGTCGCGGCCGAAGTTGCGTTCGGGCCCCGCCAACTGGGATTATCTGCGGCCACCATCAAGCAACGTGTCGACGATTGTTTGGCATTAACTGACTGCGGCGACTTGGCCGACCGCGTCCCGTACCAACTGTCGGGTGGCGAGAAGAAGCGCGTGGCACTAGCTAGCGTGCTCGCATTAAACCCGGAAATTTTATTGTTAGATGAACCGTTGAACGGCCTCACGATCGCCGCTCAACAGCACATGCTGACCCTACTGCAACGGCTACAAGTTGCTGGCAAGACGATCATTATGGCGAGCCACAACTATCAACAAGTTCAAACCGTTGGCGAACGTTTCATTATTTTTAATCCTACCCACCAAGTCGACGCTGACCTAACGCGTACTGCCCTAGCGCAGCAACCCGCGCGGCAAGCGCAATTGATGACTTTATAATTAAGAGGAGTTGAGAAGATGCTTAATCCAAATACTGAAATCCATCGTGGTTGGAACCGGCGCGTCGTTACCGGCAAGACCTTAGCTGAGTGTGACGAACGTTTAGTGAAATATTTAAACGATCAAGATTACGGTTCAGGTGAATTCGTCGTTTTACATGAAAATGACGGTAGTAACGAAAATACCGGTTACGACTTACCTGATGGCGACAAATGCTACATCAGTTTCTTGATTTACAACAGCCGACTTTAAGTTGGGGCAACACAAAAAATGCTTACTAGTGATTGATCACTGGTAAGCATTTTTTGTTAAGCTAACGATCTTTTCTGATTTTAGTCCTAATTGTGTCACCATTATCCGTCGAAACAAAATTGTTTCACGTGAAACATCTTACTTCAAATAAACTCGAGTCAGTGCTTCATTCATGCGCTGGTTCTCTATTTCTGCGGCGTGAATCGCCTGTAAAACCTGCTGCTCGTCACCCTGTGGCTGCGTTAAAGCCACCCAAGCATCAACATTAGCCTGATGAACATCATCACTCAAATGTGCCGGAAGCGCCGTTGAAGCTTGTGGTGTTGGTTGGTCAATTTGCTGTAATGTGCCGCCTAGCTGGTCAATTGCCGTAATCAACGCCGCCACTGGTGCCTGCAGTGACTCGGCTGCCGTGTCGTTTAACTGGCGGAAGCCAACGCTATCCCCTAACGTCCAGTTCCCACTAAAGGTGGTCGTATCCACCGAATCAGTCGTTCGTTGATACGTGATATATCGTATCGGCATTGGACCTGTGATTAATAATCCGGGCATGGCCGCTAAGTTTTGATTAATTTCCGCCAAACTCAATTCACGAAAATCATGCCCTGTGAGTTCATAGCGTCCACCAATTAATTGATAATCCACAAGACCCATGGCTTTGACTAGCCCAGCTTGCACCTTAAAGCCATCGTACGCCACGTGCAATGCATCAAAGACATCAATCGCTTGCTTGTCCGTCCGAAAGCCAAAGTTGGGACCAGCCCCTTCTGGATAAACGAGATTGCACTGATACTGAAATGAAATCCCAATAACACCCAAATCCTGATTTGCCTGCTTCGCTTCATCACTAAATTCGCCAAAATAACCGGCAACTACTCGAAAACTCATGTCGTGGCGCCTCCTTAATATGCTCATCCGTTTAAATCCGCTTACACTATTAAGGTTATTATAATTTCAATTCAGCTGAAAGGAAAGTAAATAAAGCGGTCGTCACTTACAATCGGTCTTCAAGTGCCAGATATTCACGCAGATATTTCGCCGGAAACGGCACAACGGTGTTTTGATTATTACGAACAAACGTTACTGACATCATATCTGCCACATCCAGAAAAATCTCCTTTTCAAAATAGGCAGCGGGAATATCCACTAAATCGACTTTCTTTAAGTGATTTCCTCGTGCGGTGACTTTCCTGATATTTTCGGTTGCGGCAGAAAAATAATTATAGGTGTTAGGTTTTTTAGGTACCAATAGCCCAATACCATAGTATCCTCGAATATGATCTTCATTCTCTTTTTTTAAAATACCATTCAGAAACGCCCCTTCGAACGTCTCATTGAGTCGCAAGTCATTATTGATTTGTGCCATGGCACCTCCCTGCCAATTGATGCTAACTTCCTTTAGGGACTGATTGACCTCACCCTTACTGACCAGCACTTTAGGAATCTTTTCAACTTGAGCAATAATCTGCAACAGCCTGTTTCGCTTCGCTGCTCCTTCTGCATTTTGCAACTGATCTTCCAAAATTCGTAAAAATTGTTCACGATCCACTCGCATATTCGGGTTACTGATATTTAATTCCTGACGAATCCACTCAATATCCGGCATTGTTTGTTGATTCGTATCCCTAATAACGAGCCAACCATTATCCGCTTTAATGACCAACAGTAAATCTTTCAGCCAATACTTCTTTTTTCCGCGCGCATTATCATAAACAATTTGATAAACTTCATCCAAATCATCGTTAATTTCATCACCATTACACTCACGCCTCGATAACATGAGATGACGATTTTGATCGACTGTCATCTTAGCAACATTAACCACTTTGTAATCGTCCTTAGAGGCTGGCGTAATTAAAAAGTACGTATATTTCTGTACTTTTTCGACTAGCGCGTCTGAAATTGAAGTGAGGGTTCCCAATACAATATCGCGCCTAATGACGATTTCCTGTGAGATTTTTCGTGTTTTTGCGTCTTGATTCTTGCTTTCACCCGCAGCAATTTGCTGGATTTCCTCGTTCCAATCCGGACTCTTATCACCATGCTGGTCACCAAACCCGTTTGGCGTTAAATGAAAAATAACTGTATCATCATGGCTAACTTCATAAACGTCATCTTCATTTTCTGGCTCATATTCTAGAATTTGGATGTTTAAGCCAGGCCTTGATTGCGACGATCGCTCAATCGTGATGTTATGCGCCTGCACACCCGCATTCTGGATTAATCCGTGGTAGGTTGCATCCGCCAACTCACAAACCCGTTCACTATCCGAACTGCAATAAATATTGATCGTTTTATTTTCAATTGCAGACCACAACGCGCCCCGTGTTCGATCTCGTTTACCACGATTATAATAAAGCAAGTCCCGACTGTTGTACCGCGGCCAGTACCGACTCCCACCACCTTCTCGTTCCCTGAAGCACTCAGAAAACACGGTTTTCAAACGACTCAGCATTTCATTTGCAACGCCCACCTTGGAATTTTCATATCCCCTTAGATGGTCTAGCCTGATTGCTTTAATCGAATTACGATGATCGTAGTAATTATGTTTTTCATAGAGTGGGTCTCGATCCAGATCCCAGCACCGTAACATTCGTTCTTCATCCGCATTCCAATAATAATATTGGCCATTCTCATCAACTTGACTCACTTTTGAGAAAGTAACGCCAGTGAGACATAAGTTGTTTTGCCAGTCGACACTAATTTGCAATCCATAACACTGAGTCTTTTTACTCCAATTAGGCCGTACACAGTAATGAGCGGCCGTATAGTTATTCGCGCCATCCGTATCACAGTCTTCTAAACAATTAATCAATAATTGTAGGATGTGATTGGGATAAAAATCGTAGCCAGCGTCATTACAATCTTGAAATGCGCACTGAATAAAATACTCGCTCGGAGCCGCTTTCTTGGCCAGCTCAGCATCCAGCAAGATTAAATACCGATTGGACTTAATCTTAGTCATTGATAGCACAGGAATTGTCTGCAGCTGAGCGTAAAACAGCTCATAATCTTGCTTATTAACGACGGGACTCATCACTAATGAAAATCGGTCTTCCAAGCCCGACCAATCAAGCCAATACTGAAGGACACTTGTTCGAACATACTTATTATCAGTCAATTAGAAACTCCCCTATCTGTTGCTTATCAGTTGGACTCAACACTAGTGCCCCTTGATCATCAATTAGGGCTGATACTTCTAAAATTCGATTATTATTAATCAACGTCACCTTATCTTTCACTTCTGGGGTTCGATCGATCACATTGATCACCATAACTCGCATGTTATCTTTCCCAGTATCCTTACAGAATTGATTTAACTTATGCATAACCCACTTCTCATCATCGAATGCTGTAGCAGTATGCGTGTAATGCCAATTCTTAATATCAACCAAAACTTGATCATCAATGATAAAATCAAACAACTCATTCTTATCTACGGCGGTAATTTGGGATAAGTTAATACCCAAAGCATCGTCTAAAATAAAAGTTGCGGCCACTTCTCCTAATATTCCTAAATAACCATTAATAAATTGCACAGGATTCAGAATATAATCCTGCTTTTGCCACGTGGTTGCATACTGATGCTTGTCAAAATAGGCTGCCATCCCCGGATACTTGAGAATCGTCGGAAGACCGGCTCTTTCTGCTGAAACAATCATATTGTCTTTATTATCATCACCAAATTCAAAGACGCCCGTCTCAATATCAAGCTTTTTCCCATCTTTTTCAATTTCCTCCCACATGCGGCACACACCGTACTCAGTACGCGCTGAGGGCAGATACTGCATAAACATGGTTTCACTATGGTGCATCGCTGCTAATTCAGCTTCACTAGCGGTTGGATGTTGTAAGTACCACTCGCGCACATTTTGATAGGCATTAGCCATCGCGACATCAAGTTGTAATCTACCCTTTGCACGCTTGAAATCGACATAGGACAAATAGGTCCGATTTTGATATAAGTTATTCTTCATACTATCTTGTCGTGATGTTGATCCTGAAGAAGGCGATTTGGCTGCTAGTGCCTTTGCTTCTGGACTAATCGCGTCGGTATTGAGTGACGTTAAACCAAAGTTGTCAAAAACATCTTCGGTGGCAATAATTCGAATCTGTTTCCGCCGATTATGGGTTCTCGTCATCCGTCCCAATGCTTGAATGATCACCTTCGTGTAACTCATCCGATAACTCAGCATGTCTTTCAACTGCTTTACATAACTAGTAGCTGGCCGATCCGTCCCTGCTGGTCGATGAACATGGCTTAAACCTTTCCAGTAGTTATGATATTGTTTTTGGTTGATTTCACTATTATCCAACAGATACTCGTGTTGTACTGCGAGTTTGATTGCTTCCGGTGTTAAAGTCGAAAAATCTTGGATACTGGAGAAAATATGAGTGACATCTCCCAAGTAAATACCGTTGATATCAGTTGCTGAAAAACGACCATCGTCGTCACTGGCGACTAGACCACTAATATCAATTAGTTGGCCTTCATCCAGAGCACCAATCGGATGCTGCAAATTGACACCCACTCCCAATGATTGATATGCACTCAGTAAATAAACGCGTTTTCCTTGTTTCTTAGGTATTTGAAGTGCAGTGGCACATTGCTCTTCCATGCTACCTTGATTTTCAGGTGTGATTATTTTTAAAACTGGTGCTGATTTTGCGCATAGTAATGTTGCCAGTCCATTAAAGATTTCCAGCAACCGGTCCAAATCCATATCGGGATAATCACGCTTAGGCAACAATGATTGTAATCCTAAGAAGACAATCATCTCAGTATCAAGCAAAAACGTGATAAAACTACCAATCAATTGAGCATAACGCTGAGCCTTGTAGTCATTGCCTACATCGTCCATGGTCCGTCGCAATAGTTTCCGGTACTTTTTTTCAACAATTGCCATTTGAACCGTGTCTAGTTGACGCTGTTGCCCAGTTACAGCCATCTGATTCAAGATTAAGTCTTCCAACCGTGCGTCAACGTTCTTACATTTCGCTAAACTGACTAGAATTTGAACACCACATTCCTTATAACGTTCATCCAACTTAAAACTTTGCTTGGTTTCTTCTGTCAAAAACGTATTAGCTGAAATAAAGCGATTGCCTAATCTTTCATGAAGATAGGTCAAATCATAATTGTCCAAAACAGTTGGAATTTCAGCTGTTGCAGACATGCCTAACACATCAGCCTTACTCAAGACCCCAAGTAAAAACCGTTCTGGTGTGTTTCTAAACTTTGACGCACTGATTTCAGTCTGCATCGCGTGACGTTCAGCATCTTTAAATTGATAGAACGAAAGCCCTGATCTTTGCAACTGTCGATAGGATTCGGTCGCAGACACTGATAGCTTAGGCAAAGATACCCCCAGCCATTTACTGCGTGTCTCGACTAGCATCTTCTGTTGTTCATGATTAAAACCCAGTAGACTGTATATGGAATAGGCCGCATTATCCAAGCTCAACTTGGGGGCTAGTAAATTACGATCTGCATTTTCTAGATCTGCAAAACGATGAGCGCATCTTCTAATAAAAGCGACAAAATCATCAATAAACATTGATACTCGAGCAAGCATCTGATAGAAATGTAAGTCTTTATCAGGGTTATACGCCTTTTTATTGTTAATAAATTTTACAGTTGCGAGCGGTTCTTCCAATTGTGTCCACCATTCAAGGCCACTACTAGCCATTCGAATATACGGAAAATGAAAAATGAAATTATTTTCGAATGTCTGCAAGCTACTCTTGTGTGGGAAATACAGCCGATAAGTTAACGATAATTCATTTGCTTCATCAACGAGTGCTTGCAACTTCCGTTTAGTCTTGGGAGACTTTAGTGCCAGACTAAGTGGTTTAGGCACTTCTCGCTGCAACCTAGCTAACCCCGCCTCAATCGCAGCAAATAGCGCTAAGATATTTTCCTTGTCATTGATTGTGTTTGCAATCTCATAATCAAGCAGTTTCACTTTAGTCGCGTCGATTTCGTCCAAAATAACCAAAGCATCATTTAATAAATGTGACGTAATAAACGGAATTCCCCTGTGACCATAAAACGGTGTATAAGAAGTAATGAATTTATTGGTTGTCAACAAGAAGATTTTTCGTTGCTCTTCATCCGCGAGTGGATAATAGCGATTCACCCAATCACAAAGTTTCTGATTTTGAGCCGACTTATGATCTTGCCGCAAAAAATGTTGAATTTTTTGAATGTTGTCTTCACTGCTCACTTCTTTTGTTTTTGTGCGTTTAGTTAGTTTCAGTACGAGCTTATCGCGAATAAATAGACGCCAATTACGCAGCTCATTTCTTAATTCTCGACGAAACTCATCGTTATCGGGTTCTGTACAAAAATTCTTATACCGTCGTTTGACTTTGTTGAAAGTAACTTCAAAATTTTCTTGGCGTCGAAAATAATCAGGAATTCTGTTCAAAGGGTCTAAAAGATTCTTCGCTTCATCGGCCAATGAATAAAGCACCCCAACGCGGCGATAAAATTCACGTTCAACTTTCTCACTTGTGATCGGAACATTTAATTGACGTGCGATTTCTTTCTTTAGCGGTTCAGTCGGAAAATTTTTCTTTTGATCAGTCACAAAAAAGGTCACCCGCGCCTTCTCATCATGACAATTTTGAATCAAATATTGCGCTGCAACCGTGGTTTTCCCTGTCCCGGTAAGTGCCGTTAATAATGATAACGTATGTTGATTTTCGGTCATTGCTTTAACCTTTTTAGATGCCGCTTCAATATTAAGAAAATCCTGAACTTGCATTATTTCACTCCTCGTCTGAATTGCGCCTACATCAATCATTAGATTTTGAATATCGTACCCTAATAATTACACAAAAGCATGCGCTCAACAAATGATTCACCTTATAAATAATTAAATTAGTACGTTTAAATGATTTTATGATAAACCAATATTTTTCCAGCCCTTGACAACTGATTTTCATTAGCGGTATACTCTTTTCAACAAAATATCGTCCTTATAAACCAATGAGGTGGAGATCAAGATTATCGTGCCCGCACAGAGAGTCATCGTTGCTGAGAGTATGGCTGAACGCAGATGATTAAATGGACCACCGAGGGCTTTTCCGAAATCGACATTTGTCGAGAGTACGATAAGACGTGCGACATACGTCAGTTGTCAGGGGAATGTTGGTTCCCTATGGAGTAGGAGTGTTTGCGGAATTTATATGACTAAATTCGTGAACACTCAATTAAGGTGGCACCGCGGTTCTCAAAAACCGTCCTTAACACAGCATTGGCTGGATAAGGACGGTTTTTTTGACTTTCAAACGGGGTGAAATACATGGTCACAAAACGATGGCAAAACTCATTGTACAACTTCAACCAATCTAATTATTCTTTTGGAGGAACACAACATGAGTTTATCACGGGGACACAAATTATTATTAACGATCGGTGGCGTGGCAATTATTGGCGGTATCGGATTCACCGTTAACGCCCATTCGCAGGCCGGTCATACCAAACAATCACAGGTCATCAACTTATCCGCTGGCTCTGAAATCATGAGCCTTGACCCAGCCAAAATGACCGATAGCACTTCTAACAGTCAATTGACGCAGGTTGATGAAGGCCTATACCGCCTGAACAGCCAGAGTAAACCAGTCAACGCCTTGGCAACCAAGACGACCGCGACCAACAATGGCCACACGTATACCATCAACCTGCGCCATGATGCGCGCTGGAGCAACGGCCACAAAGTAACCGCCCATGACTTTGTTTATTCATGGAGACGGACGCTTGATCCGAAGACCAAGTCTGAATTCACTTACGTTTTTACGAACATCAAAAACGCTGACGCGATTGCGGCGGGTAAAAAACAACCGTCCACGCTCGGCGTCAAAGCTAATGGCAACTATCAATTGACGATTACGTTAAGCAAACCGGTCGCCTACTTCAAAAAGATTTTAGCCGTTTCGACCTTCTATCCGGTCAATCAAAATGCGGTCCAGAAATACGGCCAAAAGTACGGCACTTCAGCAGCCAAGACCGTTTATAACGGGCCGTTTACACTCACCGGCTGGACTGGAACCAATAATACTTGGACACTGAAAAAGAACCCGACTTATTATGACCATCAGCTCGTTCGACTCCATCAAATCAATTATCAGGTCATTAAGTCTAATACGACGGCCTATAATCTGTACCAGTCAAACAAGCTTGATACGGTCACCCTTAGCAGTGAGCAGAGTGTTCAAAATAAGACTAATCCTGAATTAAAAACACTCGCTGGTGGTCGCATCGGTTTCATTCAGTATAATCAGCACGACCACGTTGCCGCCAACCAGAAGCTACGAACCGCGCTATCCTTAGCCATCAATCGCAACCAGTTAACGCACAAGGTATTGGCCAACGGATCGATTCCGGCGAAGAGTTTCGGTGTTCGTAATATGGCTAAAAATCCCAAGACTGGGGCAGATTTTGTTGACGATGCCACGGTCAACGATACGGTTAGCTATGATTTGGCCAAAGCCCGGACCGCCTATCGCCAGGCACAACAACAATTGCATCAAAAGCAGCTCACCTTGTCGATTACTTGTGGTGATGATGATGCCTCGCATCAAATCGCTGAATTCATCCAAGGTCAGCTCACCAGCCATCTACCCGGTCTGAAAGTCAATATCAAGGCAATGCCATTCACTGCCATGCTGGGCAAAGTCTCCAAGGGTGACTATCAGTTGAATCTGACCAGCTGGGCCATGGATTTCGCTGACCCATCACAATCACTGACGATTCTGACATCTGACAGTAACTCCAACATGGGGCATTATCAGAGCAAGTCCTATGACCGTGCAATGCAAGCCGCTGAAGGCACCGACGCCTTAAACGCAACGAAACGTTATCAGGATTTAGTCCAAGCAGGCAAAATTGCATTGAACGACCAAGCAGTCACACCGTTGTATGAAGGTCGTTCTAGCATCTTGGTCAAATCTCATCTACAAGGTGTCGTTTATAACAACTTCAGTGGTGCTGCCAACTATCGAACTGCTTATGTTAAGTAATTGAACTGATGTTGCGGGCAAAGAGCATGCAACAGCTAATCAGTGGTAACCAATTAACCGGCGTTTGGACAACCGTTTCTAGCTTTGTTCAGCTTCAAAAAACGAGATTTGCGTGAGTAACATAACTCATGCAAATCTCGTTTTTGGCGTTTGACGAAATTCTATGAAAAATTAGCATGTTTGTATCTATAAAGGTTTTCACCTTTTTTCTATCAACCATTTTCATCCTCGGACAACTGTCTTTCGGCTTTTTCTTTTCGCAGTTTCAAATAATTAATAGCCTGTTTTGGATCGGAATTCGTTAAAAAATTTGCCGCTTCCATTAATGTCATTTGACCTTTATCCACTTGTTTTTTAATAAAGGATGATAGTCCGGCAAATTGTTTAAAATTAGCGGCATTATCTAAAGGACTAGGTGGAAAACCGACTTGTTCCAAATATGCCACCCATTCCTCTCTTGTCCATCGTAGTAAATCCCGGCTCATTAATAAATGTAATTCATCTAAACGTCTGCATACGGCCTCATATGGCATTGAAGATACCTCAGCAATACGAACAACCGCTTCCTTGGCAAGTGCAGGATTGGGAACTTCCCGCTGCTGTACATACTTATACCAAGTGTTAACAACTATCTTTTTTGGTAACATCAGAGCCACTGCAAAATGGTCTGCTGCACGTTCATTATCGAAATCTTCTTGGGTTGCAGCAGTTTTAATAACCTCGCTTTGTCTACCCAACATCGAACCTTCTAACGCCAGATGCCACATCTCATGAGCAGCACTATAATAGCGAGCTCTCAAATCTTGATGTGTATTTAAAACGACAAAACATTTATCCTTATAGTTAATCAAAGCGCCAAAAAATTTAGGATCGTCAATATTTTGATAGATGACTTGAGCCGTTTTAGCAATTAGATTTTCTACATCTGAAGCAATAAATATATCCGAGCCAACGTTTTCTTTTAAAAAGACATCCGCTGCATTATCCGCGATTACTTCCGATAAACTACTCTGTTTACTCATGGGTCATCGCCTCTAAATCCACATAGCTTTTAATGTCTAAGAGTAGTTTCTTAAACTCCCTTGTGGATTCCCGACTTGAAAGTTCTCCCATTAAAACGTATGCGGGCTCATTAGAATCTTGTTTGTTCTCGTCCTTAGCTAATTGATTGGGTGTCATGCCCGTCACTTTACAAATACTGATCAGATGTTTAGTTTGGATTTTTCTTTCCCCTTTAAGCATCTGACTAAGCATCGTCGGACTGACTTGAATTTGTTCTGCCAACCACACTTGTGATGATTTCGTTTGTTTCAGCCATTTCTTTATGTTTTCAATTACGACTGTATTATTCATTCATCTTATCTCCAAGTCACTGGTTAAGTTTCAACAACATGTTTATTAGACTCGAGTCTTGTATCATGCTTTACGTCCAGAAACGACCTCACCCCAGCAAAAGACTGGAATAAGGCCGTATAAATAAAGTAAAGCTTGTATTATTTCAACAATCAATTTGGCAGGGACCAGCACGCTTAAAGCGACTGTTCTTCTATACTTAGTCTAGTCAAACTGTAACGTTTGTTTTTTGCCACCCACGCCGGCATCGACGAACAGTGTGGATAATTTCAATTCGAAGACGACCAAGGTTGATCCAATGGCATCCCATACTTGTTGATAGTTCGGAATCGTTTTTAAATATTGTGGGAGTAACTCATCCATGGTCTTAGTGGACCGTTGTAACTTGACGTGTTGCGCGCGTAAATAAGGGTTCCCGGGCGTCCCGTCATTAGGAATCGTGATAAAGGCAATATCTGGGTTCTGATCATAGACCTTTAAGGCCGGACTCGTCTTAACCGATGAAAAATATAACGTATCCGGCTGATCTGCATACCACACAAAGTTGACGATTTTAACGTCGGCTTCGCTATTAACTGCCGTACTAAGCGCAATCTTATTCGTCGTTTGCGCAACTTGCTTTAAAAGTGCTAAATCCATGATGTCAAACCCCTTTTAGTCTTTAATGTGATTCAACTAATTATAACGCAACCAGGTGCAATTAGGGAACATAAGTTTGCATTCATCAGTTACTGTAACCAATTTCCAATCAGTTGCTCATAATCGCCAATCAACTGTTCCTGTTCGACGAAGCGTTCTAAGACGTGAATCGTGTTGGCTTCGTCTTGAAAAGGCGCAGGTTCTAACGTTACCGCACGCGTTCGACTCGGGGAAATTTTACCGTACAGACTCAACCACTCGACAACTTGTTGCGGCGTCTGAATGGTCAATAACTGTTCCGCTGTCGTGTGTTTTAAGTTTGAGAAAAATTGGGCGGCAATTCAGATGCCCGTGCTCGTCAAATCAGCTTGCGGTGCGTTCAAAGTATGCACATAATCGCAGAATTCATTGATGCGCGTAATATTGGCAGTGACCGTACTTTCAGCTTCGACCACTTTTTGCATCATGGATAAATATTCAATCCCACTGCTCGTAATCCGATAAACATACGATTGTTGCATATGAAAGCCACCGTTACGCATCGGCATTCGAACATTCCGGGGGGCCACATCCACTAACCGCGCGTCCTCACTCACGACGCGCAGCACTTCTTTCAAAACCGCATCGCTCAGTGGTCGCTCATCTGCTTCTAAGTAATTGCGGTTATACTTATCTAATAAGAAATTAAGTGTCAGCGCCGTCCCACTACCCCCATCGTGGTATAAAATCGTTAAGACGTTCCACCCAGCCAGTGGGTGATTCTTGTTGCGCCCTAACACGCTCGCCTTCAGCAGTCGCTTCAATGGTTTTGAAATTTTAACGGCCACACCAATTCCTCCTTTCACCAATGCTTCATTAGCCTTAGTATAAAGCGGTAGGCCCGTCTATCGTGAAAACGAATCAGACGACTCGTCTGCCATTGTCAGAACTTCAGGTCTATATTAAGCTATTACGTAAAAGTGACCTCGTTTCCATTAAATTAATGGCATTATTTTTGATTGAAAGTAGTGATTTCGTGAAAATTATCATCGCTCCAGCTAAAAAAATGATTGTCGATCAAGACGCTTTTCCATCGCTCACGACCCCGGTCTATCTCGGCCAAGCACAACAATTACTGACACGGTTGCGGCAATTGAGTTACCCCGAGGCCAAGCAATTGTGGCATTGTAGCGACAAGCTCGCGCAACCCAACTATGATTGGCTGCAAAAAGTTGACCTAACACAACAGTTAACTCCCGCTGTTTTGAGTTACAGGGGGATTCAGTATCAATACATGGCACCAGACATCTTTACCCAACCAGCCCTGGACTATCTCCAGGATCACTTACGTATTTTGTCAGGCTTTTATGGTATTCTGCGCCCCTTCGATGGTATCGTCCCGTATCGGCTAGAGATGCAGGCTCGGCTTAAGATTGGTGCTTACAAGGATCTCTATCATTTCTGGCATGACCAACTCTATCAGGCTTTGACTCCCCAGCCAGAGCCAATCATCAACTTGGCCTCGCAGGAGTATACGAAAGCGATTCGACCATACCTGGTGCCTGGGCAACCGATGATTGACATCGTCTTCGCCAGTCGCGTTAATGGTCAGTTGAAGACCAAGGCCACCTTAGCGAAGATGGCTCGTGGCGCCATGGTTCGGTTCCTCGCAGAGCATCAAGTGACCGACATGGCGGCCATCACCCAGTTTGATCATCCCGATTACCAATTTGACCCTGAAGCATCCACTGACCAGCAATTTGTCTTTGTCTATCAACACTAGTCAGGCCAAAAAGATTGCCTCAATAACCTTTATAAGCGTCGATGCAGCTCAAAAAGGCACCCTATCAGCTAGGATGCCGTTTTTTCGTGCAAGTATTTCCCGGGAAATATTACCCCAGAATTCCGTTAATCGTGTGCGGCCAGCCAGTGTTGCAGACGAGCAAAGTAGACCGTTGGCTCATCAATAAACGCCATATGCCGGCTGTGGGTGAACAACGTCCACGTCGCATTCGGCAACTGGTCGACCATCGTCTTGGCAATCAGGGGCGTACACAAATCGTCCGTCCCACTGGTGACTAGCGTAGGCACTTGTAACTGACGCAGCTTGTCTGTGTAATCGTAGTCGGCGAGCGTGCCGGTCGGGCAATACTCGTTTGGTCCCCAGGCCACCTGATAGGCTTGCGTCCCCGTTCGTTTAGGTCGCTGCAAGAATTCCGGGTCAGCGGCCGTGACTGGACCACTCGCATGCTGGGTCATAAAGTGTTGATTGGCTGCCTGATATGCCGCCCCTGTGAAATCATGGTGCTGCTCCGCTTCTGCAATTGCCGTTTGCTCCGACGTCGGCATCAATCGAATCATTCGATGCTGTTCTTGTGCCCATAATCGAGCAGATGACAAGGTGCTCGCTAGAATCAGGCTTTTAAGGCCTTGGGGCTGATAATCACAACTATAGATAATCGCGAGCATTCCGCCCCACGATTGGCCGAGCAGATGAATAGCCGGCAAATCTAACGCTGTGCGTACAGTCTGTAATTCCGCCACCCAAGTACTTGCTTGCCACAGTTCTGGCTTATCTGGCATCGACGAGCGACCACACCCCAACTGGTCATACATGATAATTGGTCGGCCTGTCTGACGTGATAATTCATCAAAACTTTCAAAATAATTATGGGTTAAGCCCGGGCCACCATGTAACAATAAGAGTGGTGTCAACTCAGACTGGCGGTCCCCCACGATCCGATAATAAGTCTGATACCCTCGGAACGGTAAATAACCTTCCGTAATTTTCAAATAATCGCCCACTTTCAGGTTTTTAACGCTTCATTTTATAAAAGTGAAAATATTAATTTTATTCTAATACAACTCAAAGGACAATGGCGATGTAAGCGCTACAATAGATGTGCAGAAATAATCAGAAACGGGTGACTATGATGGTATTAAGTATTATTACAGTTTTAGGAATGGGATTAATTGCAGCGACTGGTGCGCACTTTGTTCACGGCGCTCAAGCCATGCATGCTGGTACGGTCGGCCATCATACCGGTCAAATGCCAGTCAACCTGCATCAGATCGACCTTCGTTAATCCAGTAATTAATCTAACCAATTATGGTGGTATTGCACGCTGAACAGCCGTGCAATACCTTTTTTTGTCTCGCCAGCAGCGCAACTTTGACTGCAACAATTCAGTGCAGCAATCACAACCACGACCCGCTACCATGCAAAATTCCTTGAGCCCCTTGACACCCAAGCGTATCATGAAAATAATGACTATTTTTCTGTCCGTCTCGTCACACCTTCTACGACCGACAGTTCAGATTAAGGAGTGACCTTATTTTTATGAATGATTTATTCGAAAAGGCACCGATTCCTAAAGCCTACTTTCATCTAGCTTTACCCGTGGTGTTAGGAATGGTTGCCAGTATGATTTACAACTTGGCTGACACCTTCTTCGTTGCTCAGACTGGTAACGCTGATTTAGTCGCCGGGATTGCGCTCGGCAGCCCCCTGTTTTCATTTATGCTAGCAATTGGCGATATTTTTGGTCTCGGTGGCAGTGCCGTGATTTCACGAGCGCTGGGGAAACATCATTATGAGCAAAGTGCGCGTATCAGTAGTTTTTGTTTTTATATCGCGATTGCCCTCAGCCTCGTGATTACTGCGTTACTATTGGTCTTTGAGCAGCCCATTCTTGGGTTATTGGGCGCGACTGCCGCCACGCGGCCCTATATCTCAGATTTCTATCGCATCTTAGTATTGGGGTCAACGTTCATCATCGTCTCACTGGTTCCCGGCAATATTATTCGGACTGAAGGCTTGGCGCAACTATCGATGATTGCGACGATCAGCGGGACAGTTTTGACAATCATCCTTGATCCCCTCTTCCTATTTGGCTTTCACTGGGGTGCTTCGGGGGTTGCTTTTGCGAACGTCTTGGGCTACGCCGTGAATACTGGACTGCTGGTGCTCTTTATGCGCCGGACGAAGACCTTGTCACTGGCACCAAAACTCGCACACGTTTCGCGGCCAGACTTTAAGGCCGTGGTCGCGGTCGGAATTCCCGCCTCATTGACCAATCTAACGCAGAGTTTTGGGATGATGATTTTAAACAGTTACTTGGCTGCTTATGGCGCCCAAGCCGTGGCCGCGATGGGAATCGTTCAAAAAATCTACATGGTCGTCATGATGGTGATGGTTGGCTTTGCCTTTGGTGCTCAGCCCCTCATCGGCTACACGTACGGTGCCAAAAATTGGGACCGCCTGCGAGCGACACTCCGGTTTGACTTAAAAATTGAAGGCGGCTATGCTTCGATTTGTGCCATTATTTTGATGTTATTTGCCCCACAGCTGATTAAATTATTTATGAATCAAGCCGCAATCATCAGTATGGGAACTCATATGCTCCGGGCGATGCTACTGACGACACCATTGGTCGGCTTCATTCTAGTCTTCACGACGGTCTTCCAATCAATTGGTGTGGCTATGAGTGCGTTGACGATGGCCCTTTCTCGTCAGGCGGTCTTGCTGGGACTAGCCATCGTGATCCTGGCCCAGTTATTCGGGTTAACCGGGATCATCTGGGCACAACCCGTTGCCGATGTCCTAACTTGCTTAATTGGTTGGGCCCTTTACCACCAGGCGTTCAAAGCCATTCGGACGGCAGCTTAGTCAAAATTTCTTAGCAAACACCTTTCATCATACAAAAACACCTGCGCAAGAAGACGCCCACCAGGGGGCCATTTCTTGCGCAGGTGTTTTTCGTGTTGCGTTAGTTGTTTTGTGGGGATTGCTGACTGGCAATATCAGCCTCTAAGGAAGCGGTCAGCTCCCGCAGTAATTTTAATGTTGGCCCCATATTTGCACGATAATACCGCTCAGTTCCAGTCTGGTTCACTGCCACGATACCCGCGTCCAGCATTAATTTCAAATGATGCGAGACAGCTGGTCGTGACAAGGCCACTTGCGCCGTAATCTGATTGACCGTCATCTGGTCAGTCCGGCATAGCATCACGAGAATTTGTTGGCGATGTGTATCTTGTAAAATGGTGAAAATTGGCACTCCTGCTTTGAAAATTGCCATCGTTTGTTCTGCCATCTACTCACGTCCTTTAATGATAAAAGCTGGCTTACTCGTTCGTATTCTTAAACCATTTAACACTTGCAAACGACGAAAGTCAAACAATAATTGTTGACTTTTAGTAAGCGACGGTCTAAAATCAGCACCATGATTTGTTCAAGATGTTAAACGCTTGAACGGATACGGAGGAATCTTATGAAGGCAGCACAGATTAACCATTACAAACAAGCCACTCTGACACTTACAGACACGCCAGTTCCTGTCGTTGGCGCCCACGACGTCCTCGTCAAAATTATGGCCGCGAGCATTAATCCGCTCGATTTAAAAATCATGGCCGGTGGTATCCGACCCCTGCTCAAATATCACATGCCGTTAACGTTGGGTAATGATTTTGCCGGCATTATTACTGAAGTTGGTGCTCAAGTCACGGCTTTCAAAGTTGGTGATGCAGTCTATGGCCGTGCCCCTAAGGACCGTATTGGCACCTTCGCTGAGTTTATCGCGATCGACCATACTGCCATTGCTTTCAAGCCACAGAACCTGACTTTCACCGAGGCCGCCGCAATTCCACTAGTTGGTCTCACGAGCTACCAAGCGTTACACGATATCATGCAGCTTCAGCCTGGTCAAAAAGTCTTTATTCCTGGTGGTTCAGGTGGTATCGGTAGTCTGGCGATTCAGCTGGCAAAACACTTCGGCGCATTCGTTGCTACAACCACTAGCCCGCAGCATTTCGACCTCGTCCGGTCCTTAGGTGCCGACAAAATTATCGATTATCATCAGCAAAATTTTGCGGACGTATTAACTGATTACGATGCAGTCCTCGATACTCGGGGTGGTCAGGACTTACAAGCAGCTTTCAAAATCATTAAACCGGGCGGCCACGTTGTCAGTATCGCCGGCTTACCTAACGCTCGGTTTGGCAAATCTTACGGTGTGCCTGTCTGGAAACAATGGTTGTTTGCCCTCGCGACCCGGCCCCTCAGTCGGTTAGAAAAGCAAACGCATGCGACCTATGATTTCTTGTTTATGCATCCGAGTGGTCAGCAGTTGACCATTCTAAGCGAACTACTGGCGCAAGGCACACTGCGACCAATTATCGACCGCGTGATGCCACTTGATCAAATTAATGACGCGTTACAATATTCGCATTCCGGCCACGCGACTGGCAAAATTGTCATTGAAGTTGCAACGATTTCAGCTGACCAGAATGCGCACTAATTTTAGGAGTGATGAACAATGAAAAAAGTGCTGATCGTCGAAACTAACGTCATGCGTTACCAAGGTACCAACGACCCCACCGGTTTATGGTTGGGCGAAGCAGCAGAGTTTGTCGATGAAATGCAGCGAGCTCACATTGCCGTGGATTACGTCAGTCCGAAGGGTGGCTTCGTGCCACTAGATCCACGCAGCATGAAGTACACGGACGCCGCAACCATGGCGATTTACGAAAACCCTGATTTTATCGACTGCGCCCTGAGCCATACCTTGACGCCCAGTCAGATCAAGCCTGAGGATTACGCCGCCATTTATTATACCGGCGGCCATGGCGTCATGTGGGATTTTCCAGATAATCCTGAATTGCAGGCCATTGCCAGTGCCATTTATCAGCACGGCGGCTATGTCACTTCCGTCTGCCATGGGATTGCTGGCCTGTTCAACATCAAGGACGCAAACGGGCAATTCCTGATTGCGGGCAAGACAATTACCGGCTTTACTGCCACTGAAGAGCGTCTCGCCGGCAAAAAACGGGTCGTGCCCTTCCTTAATCGCGACCAAGCAACCGCGCACGGCGCCACGTTTAGCCAACACCGTTTTTACAGTGAATATGCCGTCACTGATGGTCGACTGATTACGGGCCAAAATCCATTTTCAGTCCGCGCCGTTGCGACACAATTAATTACTAAGCTCGCTTAAAAGATGAGCAATCCACCAAGTATGCCGAATACCGACACACTTGAACGGACCGCTCATCTTTTAAATGACATGATAAAAATTCGTTCATGCAGCGTCCCAAAAGGCGCCTGATCGACATATTGACGACCAGTATCACGGAACCCATGTTGACGATAAAACTGTTGCGCAGTGTCATTGTTAGCCAAGACCAATAGATAGATTTGCAAAAAATCAGCACGCAACTGTTGCAGAGCCGTCGTGATTAATTGGTGCCCCACCCCATCATGCTGATACGCTGGGCGCACGTATAACGAATACAGCTCGCCCCACCCTGCATATGCCGCATTGCGGGCTGGGCCATATGTACAGACATCGATGATTTCACCGGCAGCCGTTACCGCCAGTAACATATCGCGCCAATGTCGTTCAGGACGCCAGATAGCGGGTGTGAGTTGCTTAAGGGCCGCTTCAGGAATTAAGTCGCGATAGGCTGATAACCAAGTCTCGTAATAGACCTTTCGAATCGACGCAAAATCACTGTCCGCTCGCGCTGGTTCAATATGATAAGTCATTTTGCTCGCCACCTTTCAAGTTGGTCCTAGATTACCCGAAGTGTGTCGTTGAGGCAACTAATAAGTGGTTACATTGAGTAATGGGATGATTTTTTAGGAATGTTTCACGTGAAACATTACCAAAAGCCACCAACGGGTTCAACCTCGCTGGTGGCTTTGTGCGTAACTATCAAGTTTTAGCGTATCTGCCGTCGATTCAACACATTCGGTAAAATGACAGCCGTAATGATGACAACAACTCCTATCATCTGAACCCAGTCACCGGTTTACACAAGTGCCACGACAATCGAAGCTGGCAATTCCAACAAAGAAAGAATTAACTAAACTCCAGTATCTATCCCTTAACCTTCATAACTTCCTCGACCAAGCTGTCAGTTCTATTATGAGACCCAATCAGCCACAGGGCCTTATCGACAATCGTCCAATCCAATCTGTTCCTATTGCATGCAGACAAGAGTTCCTTCTGAGCTGGTAAAACGTAATCATAATAATCAAAGTTTTCAGACTTCGGTACAGAAAACACACCAGTTTTAAAAAGGATCCTGGAATCATGTATATCTACTGGGACTAAGACGGCTTCCATGTTTTTCAAAGCTGGATTAAACTTTAACCCATGAATTGCCCGCACTAACATCCCGCTGATTTTCGGCCCATAGCCCCTTAACTTCTGAATGCTTTTCAGCAGAACATAGGCATCATCGGTACTGGTAAACAAATTAATTGGCTCACCTTCGTAATTCTGCATGATGAAGCTGGTATTTTCTATCCACGAACGCAGTAACGCGTTGGGGTATCTGGCACCTAATTTTTTAACAATCGCATTAAAAATATCGTCTTCACTTAAGTTGATGATCGTTCTTGGGTCAAAGTATTCTGGGTGAGTTTCATACAATCGTTTCGCTTTCTCATACATACTATTGGATTTCAGCCCATGATCGTTGCAAGCAATGTAGTACAAAAAGCGCGCGTGATATTTTGACCCCTTCGCTACACCCTTGGGGACTTGATTCCCAATCAAATTAGCCTGAACGCTTAGAAAAAAGGGATCGTTATAATACTGCTTATTTAATAATTTGACTAACACATCCGCTCGCTCATGGTCAATTTTCAATGCGCTATTTTTATGAAACTCAAAGGCCTGCAGAATACTATTCACGACCTCATATACCTGCTCGATTGGTTGAGAAGCATCAACTCTTACATATGTCGAATCTGTTTGAACTTTATTTTCATAAAACTTATTCATACTACGAAGAAATTCGATGGTAGCCGGTTTTCTACGATTTTTAGCTGTTGTGTCATCCAAAAACATCTGTTCATCTGTATGAAAGTAAAAAGTCAAATCGGGCTTCTTAAAGGGATTGTTAATTGCATGGGCTAAATCATGATTAACAATTCCTCCAGTGCTCTCTTCTGCATACCGATAAGCCAATACAGTGTCAACATAGCCGTCCCAAATGACTATTTTGTTCTGCTTGAGTGCCGGCAAGGTTTTATTATCGTAAGTCCAAACCTGATCTGCGGTAAAGACATCCGTCCCGGCTAAACCTGAATCCTTATGCGCTGGTGCTTGTTGTGAGTCGCCATCTAAAGGAGCGTTAAATGCTTTGCAAAATTCATATTGTGACGCCTTTTTCCTTTTCTTCAATAGCGCCAAGACAGCTGTCTTCTCCGCACCATCAATACCTTCAAATGCAACTAGCATCAAAATCACTCCCAATATTTTCATTTTGAGTTCGGTATTAGCCTAAATTACGGCCGAGCTCGGCGTCGATTCAACACATTCGGTAAAACAACAGCCGTAATGATGACAACAACTCCTACCATCTGAACCCAATCAACGGTTTCACCTAATAATACAAATGCCACGACAATCGAAGCTGGCAATTCCAACGAAGAAAGAATTGGCCCAATGCCCAGTTCCAAGTATGGCATGAATAGTGAATACATGACCAACGGGAAAACCATGGAAAAGAGTGCAATTAGCACACCCCAACCGACCGTTGCTGGCGTGGTTGGTGCGGTAATCAATTGCGGCGACCACAAGATGGCAATGAGTATGAAAGCACCCAAACACAGCAACCACGTTTTCGATAACGGGTCGAGGTTATTGCCTAAGCTAGCTGTGAACTGCATCGTACAAGCATATGAACAAGCGGCCAAGAAGCTAAGCAACAAGCCCCATGGTGAGAGTGCCTGCGTAATCGGAAACAGGCCAGCAGCTAAAATCGTGCCTAGCAATACCAAAACAATGCTGACTGTTTGTAGTCGTGAGGGGCGCCGATGATGAATGACTGCCCCTAGTAGCGTCGACAACCAGACTGCTTGCATCAGCATCACCGCAGCCACGGCAACTGGGATAAGTTTCAATGCCTGAATATAAAAGGTATTAGTAAACCCTGATGCCGTTCCTGCCGCAATCACTAGGCCAATTTGCTTCCAACTCGTTGCCTGGCCTTTTAAACGTGCGTGTCGAACTAATTGAATAACACCTAAGATAACGACTGCGCTAAGGAATGACCAGAACAGCAAGGGGCCATTAGCCACCCCTTCTCGCCGCGCAATTTTAAACAACGATGCCGGCACACCAAAACTAATCGCCCCGAGTCCAACGAAAATGGGCGCGATTTTCTTCACATTTATCATCCTCTCATTGACAAAAATATATTGAATATGTGTACGATGCCACTCGCAAATAAGCTTGGGTCGACATACTGAAAAGCTACCACAAGCGTCGTATTAACTATCACACCCACAATCCGACTTTTCATAGTTCCTATTTTGATAATAAATTAAAATGCACTTATTCTGTATCCGAATAAACATACGCCACATGCGCCATCTCCGGCACCTGATCCCAAGCCACCGGATAACCCCGCGCCGTGTGCGCAAAAGACGGAGTCAGGCGTGTTTTCCAAGTCTGCAGTTGGGACGTAGGATTCGTCCGCAATGACTTCATCAGCATTATGACACGGCCGATAGCCATCCACCACACACTCCAATTGGCCCTGACCATGCGTGTAGGCCCGCACCGTCTGCGAATAATCTTGCATCGCTGCGACTGGCGCCACGCCGGTAATCGTGGTCAATTCCGTGCCATCCGTTGCAACACTAGTATTTGCGACCGGTGCGTCGAACTGGCCGTTCATCCGTTGAATGTCCGTCATTGCCCGGCCTACTTGGTCTTGACCAACCTCTAATCGAAAACGATACCATGGCTCTAACAGCTGACAGGCACCTCGTTGCCGCAACATCATCAATCCCTGACGCAAAGCGCGCCACGTTGCTTCGCGGAAGTCGCCTCCGACTGAATGGACGATGCTAGCCCGACCGCTGATCAAGGTCACGTTGACATCAGTCAGTGGCGCCCCAACCAGTACGCCCCGTTGCGTCTTTGCCTGTAAGTTAGATAAGACTTGATGTTGCCAATTACGACCGAGGACTTCCAAGGAACAATCAGCAGCGAAGTGCAAGCCACTACCCCGGGGTGCCGGTTCCAGCAGCAAGTGCACCTCTGCATAGTGCCGCAATGGTTCAAAGTGGCCGACCCCTTCAACTGGTGCGGTAATTGTCTCTTGATACAAAATACTGCCAGTGCCAAACTGAACCGTTAGTTGAAACCGGTCCTTGAGCAACTGTTGCAACACCTCTAGTTGAATCGTGCCCATCACTTGTACCCGTAATTCTTGTAATGATTCCGACCAGGTGACGTGTAGTTGCGGGTCTTCATCCTCAAGTTGTCGTAGTGCCGTCAAACAAGCATGCAGGTCCTCGGACTGCGGATCGAGTGCGTACGTTAAGACCGGTTGCATCAACGGTTGTTGCCCATCCGCCGCAGCACCCAATCCCTGACCAGGATACGTCTTGATTAGCCCAGTAATCACACAGACCGCCCCCGCATTGACCACTGATTGGGTCTCATACTTGGTCCCGCTATAGATGCGCAGTTGATTGACCTTTTGCGCGCCCAGTACCACGTCTTTAGGATGCAACGCACCGCCAGTGACTCTGACCCAGGTTAGCCGTTCGCCCTGCTCATCATGCGTGATTTTGAACACCTGAGCGCCAAACTCAGCCGCAGCTGGTTTGGGCAATGTCCAGTGGTCCAACCCGGTCATGAGGTCATCGACACCCGTTAATCTCAAGGCCGCACCAAAGTAGCAGGGGAAAATCTCGCGGCGCTGAATCATGTGTCGAATCGTCTCATCATCAATCGTCCCCGTTTCAAGGTAATCGGCCAAAACGTCGTCATTTTGCATCGCAATGTCTTCCATTGCCGCATCTGGAACCGTCGGCAATTCAGTAGCCGTCGCATTGGCTTCAACCGTATTAAAGGCGACGCAACCAGGCGATAAGGTCTGTTGAACTTGCGCCATCAAGTGCGCCGCATCCGTTCCAGGCGCGTCCATCTTATTGATGAAAATGAAAGTCGGCACGTGATAGCTCGCTAATAATCGCCATAAAGTTCGCGTATAGCCTTGAACGCCATCGGTCGCTGAGATGACCAGAATTGCGTAATCCAAGACGGATAGGACTTGTTCGGTCTGTGTCGCAAAATCGACATGTCCCGGCGTATCTAGTAATGTCAAATCAAGATTATTATATTTTAAATTAGCTTGGTGCGAAAAAATCGTGATGCCCCGCTGTTTTTCAAGCGTGTCCGTATCCAAAAAGGCATCGCCATTATCCACACGCCCTAATTGCCGCAACGCTCCAGAACGGTAAAGTAGCGCTTCTGATAGGGTCGTTTTACCAGCGTCGACGTGGGCAATCATTCCCGCTACAATTTGTTTCATATTGGGCTCCCTCGTATTAGATGATTTATGCTTATGTTATTAGTATACCGGTTCTACAGACGTCGTGGACACTCAAAAGTCTCTGTAGCCAATTAGGTGACGTGAAATGCCAGCTTAAACGTCTAAAATTGGTAATTCGCCACATTTAAGCCGCAGTGTGCGAGCTTTCAACCACCGAATAGCAACCCTGAAAACGAAAAAGCAGGCTAGCTTCATTTAATTGTTCAGTTTCCTAAACAAATAGCCACCATTAAGACAAGATTTGCTTAATGGTGGCTATTCAACATCACAGTGCTTAAGCCGTGATGTAATCCAAAATAGTGTATAAAATGTCTTTGTTTTCGGGTGGAACTGGCGTTTGTAGGATTGTCTTCGCTGATTGGTCTAAAACTGAACCGGCGATATAGCGATAATCATTGACGACCATCTCACGCACATTGTCAGCTGCGGGTTCAAAATGAAACTGCAAGCCAACGACTCGATGATTCATGACAAAGCCTTGATTTCGGACGGCGTCACTGGAAAATAACAACGTTGCCCCGGCTGGGATTTCGAACATTTCCTCGTGCCAGTGTAAGACCGACATTGTCGCCGGAATACCTGGAATGACCGTACTTTGACGAGCAACCGGTGCCCAACCGACTTCCTTGGCTGGTGCCTTCGTGACCGGGTAGCCCAAGGTTTTCGAGATTTGTTGGGCACCATAACACGCCCCAAACATCGGGACATCCTGGTCCAGTAATTGTTGAATCAAGTCCCGTTCCTGTTTGATCCATGGCAGGTCATCGTTTGGACTCATCGGCCCACCCAGGATAACGAGCATTTCCGTCTCATCCGCCGTTGGGAGTACACCAAATTGGTACGGATGATAGACATACATTGTATGGCCGTGGGCGTGCGCCCAATCAGCAATCATTCCTGGCCCTTCATTTGGGGTGTGCTGCAGTACGTTAATTCGCATAACTGCTCCTTTCCACAACGGCAATGTTTGGTATGGGTATCGCCTGCAACTACCCAAGATAGCGTCATTATACCACGCCAGTTGCACAATCGATTAGGCATTATGCTAAACTTAGACTTAACTGAAACTAATCGGAGGTTCGCTTATGAACGCACAAACTTTTTTCGAACAAGCTAAAACCAGTTTAAACTTACCAGCCAGCACCACCTTACAGAGTGCCTACCAGTTCGGCAGCAACGCCGATACTCTGGCACACCTCGTCCTAACTGGCCGTAAAACCGCAACGACTAGCGCTTACGACCTGTACGAACCCGACGAACCACTCCCTCAAGTGGGTGCTTACGATGTCATTTTAGATGCGCATGATCAACCCGTCTGTGTGACACACACCGACCAAGTCACGATTACTCCTTACCGTGATGTCGACGCAACTCATGCCTACCTTGAAGGTGAAGGCGACCGCACTTATGATTACTGGCGCCGCGTCCATGACGACTTCTTTTCTCAGGAATACGCAAGTGAACATCAGACTTTTGACCCCCAAACTGCACAGATGGTCTTGGAACGGTTTCATGTGATTTATCCAGTGCAGTAAAATCACCGCCACCCACTAGTGAATTCGCTTCCATTCATGGTATATTGGAATTAATTTCATCAGGGGGGAATTCACACATGCATACTATTGAACAGCTCGACGATGGCCGCACGGTCTACTTAAATGGCAAACGGATCAATGTCGCTGAGGTGCCTATCTTTCGCAAAACCTTAGCGCTGAACAATCAATATTACGATTTACAGCGCACACATCCTGCAGTGCACACCTATCAGGAAAATGGCAAAAACTATGATATTGCGTTTAAGGTCCCGCGTACGGTTGATGATTTACGTCAAAAGCACCAAGCTTATCAAGAAATCGCTCAAAGTAACAGTGGCATGTTGGGACGCACACCGGATTTTCTCAATACTGGTATGGCAGTTCTTGCCGAACGGGCAGATTTTCTAGGCCATAATCAATATGCTGACTTTGCGGCCAATGCTCGAAATTACGCCAAATGGGTCAAAGCCAACGACATCTTTATCAGTCATGCCCTTCAAAATCCACAATTGAATCGGCAACGCGCCATCAACGCGATTCCATCTGGTTATGCCGGCGTTCATACAGTCGAACGTAATCAAGATGGCATCTTCGTTTCCGGTGCCAAGATGGTTAATACGATGGCGCCGATTGCAGATGATTTATTGATTTTTAATCCTCCAGAACTGTTGCTCGAACCAGGTGACACAAGTTATGCGGTCGCCTTTGCAACGCCTTTGAACAATCCAGGAGTCAAAATCATTTGTCGTAAGCTATTAGATCATCCAGGCTATACCACCGCTGACTATCCGCTAAGCAATCTGCTAGACGAAATTGACGCGTATATTATTTTCGACCATGCTTTCATTCCGTGGTCAAAAGTTTTTGTAGACAATAACGTCGAAATGAGTAACCGCTTCTTTATTGATTCCGGTATGTTTATTCATACCTCTCATCAAGATGAGGTGCGCGGTATTACAAAGTTAGAATTAGCAACCAGTCTCGCCATTCGGGTCGCTCACGCCTTAGGACTGGACGGCTTCCTTGGCGTTCAGGAAAAGCTCGGACGTTTAACGGCTAACCTTGAATTAATTAAAGGTACGATTACACGCTCAGAGGATCAGGGCCACTTAGATCAATTCGACATTTATACCCCTAGTCTTCAAGCACTACAAGCTGTTCGATCCACCTTACCGTCTTACTACGATCAAGCCCTCCGCGTCACACAGCACCTAGCAGCAGGCTCCATGGTTGGTACCCCCGGCTATGCAGAATTTGACGGCGATAACGCTACGATTCTAAAACAGGCGCTGACAACTGACCGGGCAACAGCCACAGAACGTACGCGCCTTTTGAACTTAGCATTTGATTTAACAAGTGCTGGCTTTGGGCAGCGTCAGCTAATGTATGAATACTATCACGGTGGGGATCCAATGCGCATTCGTTCCCAACACTATCAGCATGCCGATTTAACAGCCGGCAATCATATGCTCGATTCGTTGCTTGCAGAACATATCGATTGATAGCGTCCATTACCATCCAGCTAATCATGATTAA